>CAZVAV010000128.1:0-6005 GCA_964625135.1 uncultured Oscillospiraceae bacterium
AGGTATAATAGGTGGCCGTGGAGAATCCGAGGTCATGCAGAATCTTGTCGCGGGGTGGGTAGCAGCTGCTGCTATTCCCCGCGTAGGCGCAGAAGTAGGCATACAGAGCCTTGGCGTCGATGCTCAAAGAAAACCTTACCCACCGCCTCCTGAAGCAGCGCCACAGACTCGGCGCGGGTGTCCACACCGGCATGTACGCCGCTGGCGATGCGGTTAAGCATATCCTTCATTTTCATCCTATATCCTCCTTCTCATTCTGGCCAATCATCCTCGCTCTTCGGTGGTAGCCCCTCTTTTTGTCGATAATGGTTCGCCGCGCGGATGCTCTGTGCAATCGCCTCGGAGGATGCGATCTGCTCGGCGACCTTTACATCAATCTGACGTCCGATTCGCCGGGAGAGCAGCGTTAGCCCCACTTGATCCAGACGATCAGTCACACCGGACGGCAGCTTCGCCGCATGGTGCGGAATCTCTGTTGACAGAAAGTAGTCCAGTGTGGCTGCCCGATCGCGGGAATTGGGCAGCCGAAGAACCCTGCGTAATCTTCGCTGTGCGTAAATCAGACCGTATAACGCGGTCATTACGGCTTGCTCCTGCTCGGTCATAGCAGCATCATCGCCGATGCCTGATCAATCAGCCCGGCGGTAATTGTGGTGTGTCCGCCATCCCGCATGAGCCGCAGTACGTTCGAGAGCGTCCGATCCAGCAGCCGGAAGCAGCCGAACCGGCGGTTCATCGCCCGATCCTGTAGCACGGCCAACGCGTCCTCGTCACAGGGCAGCGGGGAGAGATATCCGGTGACCTCATCGCGGTCAAGCCCCTGCAGCTCATACCCGTAGCCGATGCGGGTGCGGGCGCGGGTGATCTGGTCAATGATGCTCTTGAGCACCGGCTCCCCAGCAAACACCATGCCCACGTTGCTCTGGTCGCCAATCGACCGCAGCATCTCGATCTTCTTGATGTTGCCGCGCTCGGCCAGCTTGTCCGCCTCGTCGATGATCAGCAGCCAGCCGCCGTTGCGGTTGAAGTAATAGCGCAGGTTGTTCAGCCGATCCCACACCGCCCCGTCGCCGCGAGGGAGGTTCAAGGCACGTTCGATGGCGGTTACGAGGTTGTTGCAGGTCATCGTCACATCACACTCGACGTAGGCCACGCGGGGCAGCGACGCAAAGTGGCGCAGCGTGTGGCTTTTGCCATACCCCGACTTGCCGGTGATGATGCCAAGCTCGGCAAACTCCTGACAATCGCTGCAAACCCCCATCACCCCGCGCACATCGCGGGACTCGTAGAACGAGGGCTTTCGCACCGATGCACCGTCCGGAAAGAGTTCGACTCCCTGCTGGTCAAAGTAGGTGTTAAGAACCTGCTCCACCTTTGCCGGATTTGCGCCGTAGGTGTTTGAGAGATATTTGGATACGGTCGACCGGTCGATGCCGATCCGCGCCGCCAGCTCCTTCACGCTGATGCCGTTGGACTTCATGTACCGGGTGACCGCTGCGGTCATTCCGATGTCGTTCCCGACTAAATTCAAAGCCGCTGATGCCATGTCTGATTCCTCCCGTTATCCCAAATTTTTGAGCTTTTCCAAGGCGGCTGCGCCGCGCCGGTCAAGATACTCGCTGCGCGCCGGTTTCTGCCGCTTTGCCTTTTGTTCCTGCGGGTATTGCCGGTCGAGAGGCAGCGCCACCACCTTGCGGTCTGCCTTTACGGTCAGCTCGCCAATCTCCAGCGCTCCCGCCACCGGCCTGCGCGGAGCCTCTTCCTGCTTGCGCTCCTCGAAGGGGGTAGTCCATGCCGCCAGCTTTTCGCGCTCCCGCTTAATCTGCTGTGCCTGCTTGCGCTTGTGCTCGCCGATGGCCGGATCATTAAGCCGGTAGCCGACCGGCAGCCGAGCCTGTGCATATGCCTCGCAGATGCGCTTGCCGTGCGTTGTGTAGCAGATGATCCTGGTCTTGTCCTCCGGGTTGTATCGGATGTCCACATAATCCTTGATGTAATCGCAGAGTTCGTCTGCCATATAGCAGTTGCCCCAGCGCTTGATGCCGATGTTTCGCACAAGGCAGCGCTCGGCCTTCATCAGCAGCACCTCGGCGTAGCTCTCTGGCGGCGCGGGACGCTCGTAGCGCTCGGGGCAGTTTTCAAACAGGCCGAGAGGTGTTGTCCACTGCTCGCCGTCCTCTTTGAGGCCGCCATGCTCCCGGCGCATATAAACCTCGTGCAGCCATTTCTGCCAGAGACCATAGAACGCATCCAACGTGAGCAGCTCGCCGTTTTCGTGCATTTTCTGGATGTCCTTTTTCACCTTACCTGCCGTGAGCGAGCCGGTGAGGGTGCCGGTGTAGCTCGCCAACCAGCGAGTGAACATCCTGCAAACCGTTCCAAAGAAGCGCTCGATCTGTGCCTTGCCCCATGGCTCGTAGGGGAGCGTTCGCATATCATCTTTGATGCCCAGCGATCGGTAGAACCCCACCGTCTCACTGTCGAAGCAGAGACCGCCCCTGTCATTTCGGTCTCGCCCGGTCATCTCCTTGGCGGTGTAGTCCTTGCCATTGTCAATGAGCAGGTATTCCGGTGCGCCATAGCTATAGACCAGTTTAAGCATCGACTGCTTCAATGTCTGAGAGTTGGCATGGACGCACATGACGTCTCCCATAATCATCCGGGAGCGCATTTCGATCCATGCAACCAGTACAGGGCGCACAGGCTTGGTTTTGCCATTGCCACAGTCCACCGATACCCAGCAGTCGAGCGTGTGTTCGTCACCCTGTACAATCCCCATAACGGGAATAGAGGAGATATCGCGGCGGCCCTTTCGCATGATTTCGTTCTTGTAGCCGCGCAGACCGCGCTCGGCCATCACCGCCGCCGTTCGTCCGCCCTTGTCCTCCATGAGGTGATTGACATACCTTGCAACTGTAGAATAGGAAGGGCAGGCGCACTCAGCATTGAGCGTTGCTTTCTCCAGTTCACTGTAGAGCATCGCCACCGTCGATTGGTTTATCCGAAATTCCTTATCAAACCAGATGTTCTCGATCGCCGCCTTGACCTCCGGGGTGAGGGACGGAAACCGCCCCGCGTCCTTGGGCTTGCGGCAGAGCGCCAGCACCTTGAGGTGGTCGTAGTTGCCGCCGGTGAGCTGCTCGTACTTCATCGCCCACATCGAGCCCTCGAGGTACTGCTTTGCAAAGCGGTACAGCGTCCGCTGGGTGAGACTGTGCTGCTCCGCGAGCCGCGCCGAGAATTCGGTCTTGTCCGCACCGGTGTAGTTGTGCAGCTCCCGGACGACCTCCGTGAGCGCCAGCGCCTTGTAATAGGCGTCCCGGTAGTTTTCTATGTACCAGTGGTGATCCACCTCGACGTACCACGGTCGTTTCAATTCGTCCTCGCCCTCCTCCTTCGACGGGTCTGGCGTCGGCTGCTGCTCTTTCGCAGCCTGCGCGGTGAGCCTGCGCTCCCGCTGCCACGCTCTATTCGCTTTCGGTGATAGTGAGGCCGCTGCCAGCAGCTTCATCGGCTTGCCGTACCACTGCACTTCCATCGTGACGAATTCCTCCGGGCTACGTTTCAGACGTTGCACCAGTGTATTGTACTCGATATCCTCCAGCCGCGCCGCTTCTGCGAGCGTCACGAAGCCCTCCGAATCTGTCGGGAGCATCCAGCCTCCTCCTTTCCAAAAGCTTTCGCAAGTCAACGGCAATCTTCACGAAGCGGCGACCAACCCGTATTTGGCGAGTTCATCCACGGTAAAGCAGATTTTGAGATTGCCGGAGATTAAGCACAAAAAGTCTCCGCATTCATAAAGGTGGGCGGAAAGCTCCGGGCCGGAAAATGTATAGGCATATTCTCCGAAAGCCTTGCTATAGGCTTTCGAGTAGGTAAGCAGCCGGCAAGCAGGGGCATTCGGCAGCCTTGATTTTAGCAGCTTGTACAGCTTGGTTTTATTCACATCAAATTTCATGAGAATATCCTTTGCCATTTTTGATGATCTGTGCTATACTCTGCCCAGATAGATTTTTACGTCTATCTGGGTTTGGGCGCGCGCTGTTCACCTTGCACGGGGGGAGCGTGCGCTTTTCTTTTGTCCGGTTTCGATCTGCCGCCGTCTTTCCAGCAGCGTCTCGATCGCGTCATCCATCGCGCAGATCGATGCCATCTTTAGCGCCACATACTGCCGGGTTTCACTCAGCTCCTTCTCGATCTGGCGCTGCCCCTGCTCGATCAGCAGGTCAATGGTGGCCAGCCGGGCGCTTTGCTCTAGCTCCGCGCCGATCTGGCTCTCGATGTCCTCCTCGCCGCCCAACGCCACCGCGTCCAGCAGCTTCGCGATTCTGTTTTTGTATTGCATTACTTTCACCTCCAAAAATATGGTATACTGTGGTTAAAATTGAAAGGGGATGCGCTATGGGACTGAATAATGATTGTGTGCGTGATTTATTGATGCTTCTCGAAAGAGAATTGGTAATGGATGAATCATGTAGATTGAGAGCTCTCTACCTTCACGAAATCCTTGCTTTCCCGGAAATGAAGCCTTACTCAGAACCGATAGTCTTCTATTCTATTCTTAAGATGTTGGAAACGGGCTTTATAGAGGCCACCATCACTCGCGGAATCGGGGACAAGGTCAAAAGCTGCCAAGTTGAGGATATCACCTTCTCAGGCCATGCTTTTCTTAAAAACATTCATGATGACACCATTTGGAATGCAGCTAAAAAGAAGCTGTCTATTTTGGGAACGGCTTCGCTTTCCGCTCTGGCTGACATTGCTAAGGATCTCATTTTAGCTCAGGCACTTCGTTAATCGGTCTTCCGACCCAATATTTCTCAGGGATGGGAATTAAGCGTTCGCAGCGATAAACTGGTTCAATGCGTGGGCCTGCGATAATAGAAAACTCGCGAACGTCTATGATTTCTTCGTCATTGATAAAAACGCCATGAAAAGCCCCACCCTGAAAAACGATCTTAAACGTAGTAAACTCATCGGCAGGGAACTTCTCCTTGGGGGGTATCATAGCGAGGAGCCTTTGCCGGGATAGCAATCTTTCTTTGAAGGTGGCTACAAGTCGCTCGATAGCACACCCTTCGCAAAGCTCATCAAGCTTTTTTTGCCTCTCATCATCTTCGAGACCGCAATACTGATCAAGTTCCTCGCGCCGTCCACAAACCTCGTCGCAGATATAAGCCGTCAGCTCGTCCTCTTCGTTGAAATGGGGAAGCGTGTCTTCTGCTTCGTCATCAATGCCCTCCTCGGCCTCAAGGCTCTGAGCTTGTTCGATTGCGACGATTAGGGTATCTGCGTCAAAATATTCCATCTGTGATTTGTCGAGGTCGATATCTCCGGTGTAAAGCTCGGCGTCGATGATGCCATAGGTGCCGAGATCCTCATAATCCCGCTTCTCGCGAGCATTGAATTGCACGATAAGATAGCCATTGATTTTCTTGAGCTTCTTCATGGTTTTTCTCCTTCTTCCTTACCCCATCAGCGATGCCTTGCAATATTCACAAAGGATATCCTCGGGCCAGTCCGGGTGTGTCAGAAGGCCCTGAATAGCACCCATTGCGGTGCGTTTTGCCAGAAGATCATTGAATTCGTTCGGGTATTCCTTGGAAAAGCCGGCAGCAATACTCTCGTTGAGCTTCTGATCGACCATCACGTACAGTTGATCGACGATCTCTCGGAGCTTCAATAAATCTTTGCTCATCGTCAGTCTCCTTTCTATGCGCTTCGGGTAATCCTGGTCTTTTCTGCGATCCGGTCAATCCATGCCCGACCCGTCTGATGCCCGTTGAGAATCCGGGAAAGGTACATATCGGTAATCCCCAGCTCCTGCGCCAGCTCATACTGCGGACGGCCCGTGGTGGCTGACCAAGCTGCAACCTGTACCTTCAGACTTTGATTTTGATTGGACAGCGTCGTCTTTCTTCTGCTCACCTGTTTCACCTCCCTTCGTGTATGGGCCAAAAGATTTTCTTTCCCCCTCCTTTCCCCTTGAATTTCTTCAAGGCTTG
>CAZVAV010000129.1:0-5959 GCA_964625135.1 uncultured Oscillospiraceae bacterium
GACGCGCTGATGATCTTGGTGATGCCCCCCGCGTTTGAGGAGCTTCGCCACAGGCTGGTTGGCCGGGGAACCGAAACCCCCGAGCAGATCGCCGGGCGGCTTGCGGCGGCGGTACGAGAGATTTCCTACGCGGATCGGTATGATTTTGTCGTGATCAACGATAAGATAGAGACAGCGAGGCAGCAGTTGCTCTGCGCAATCGGCGCGGGCAAGATGCTTTCCCGCTTTCAAAAAACGAAGATTGAAGAGGTGTTATGCGATGCTCAGACCTGCCATGATTGAAATGCTGGAGCCCAATCAGGACTGCTATTCCTTTGTTGTCGCGGTAGCCAAGCGTGCCCGCGAGCTGGCCGACGAGGCGGAGGAAAAGCACGAGATCATCGATGAAAAGCCGGTGCGGCTTGCCATCGACGAGTTTGCCGACGGAGAAGTTTCCTACGACCGCGAACACCACAGCATCTGACCGGACGATGAAGCTGGCCCGGGTCGTGATCGACAAGGCCGCCTCGGCCTATGACAAGCCCTATGATTACCTGCTGCCCGAAGCGTTTTTGGGCGCACAGCCCGGCTGCCGGGTGCTGGTTCCGTTTGGGGCGGGCAACCAGCGGCGGATCGCGATGATTCTTTCGGTCTGGGAGGGGGAGCCCCCTCCCCGTGCCAAGGCGGTGGCCTCGCTGCTCGACGAGCGACCGCTGCTCTCCGACGAGGGGCTCTGGCTGCTGCGGCTGCTGCATGATACCACCTTTTGCGGCTGGTATGACGCGGTGCGCGCCCTTGTGGTTCCGGGCGCGGGGATGAAGCTTACGCTCGGGCTTTCTCCGGTGCGGGGCGTCAAGCCGGAAGCCCTCGCACTGCTTTCCCCGGATGCACGCAGACTTTATGAGCTGCTCTGCGCCCGAAGGGGCGCTGTTCCGGAGGAGAGAGCGCTTTGCTCCGCGGGGCTCATCGCCTCTTCCCCCGCATTGGCCGAGCTTTTGGAAAAAGGGCTGGCCGAGCGCGAGCAGCTGATCCGAAAGCGCATCGTCGATGAACGGGCGGTGATGGCGCGGCTGCCGGAGGGCTATGAGCGGCACCCCCAGACCGAGAAGCAGCAGAAGGTGATCGAGCTGCTCGAGCAGGTCGGCTGCGGCTCGGTTCGGGAAATCTGCTACTTTACAGGGGTAACCCGGGCGGTGGTCGACCGGATGCGCCGCAACGGCATGGTGGAGCTTTACGAGGAGCTGACCCCCCGCCGCGCCGCCGTCCGGCATGAGCAGCCGACCGATACCGCCCCGATCGTGCTTTCCGCCTCGCAGCAGGCCGCGTTTGATCGCCTTTTGGAGATCGGGCGCAGCGGAAAAGCCGAGGTTTCGCTGCTGCACGGGGTGACCGGCAGCGGCAAAACGCTGGTCTTTCTGCGCCTGATCGAGGAGACGCTCTCCGAGGGACGCGGCGTGCTGGTTCTGATCCCCGAAATCTCGCTGACCCCGCAGACCGTTTCCAAGTTTTCGGCTCGGTTTGGCAGCGCCGTCGCGGTGCTGCACTCCTCCCTCTCGATGACCGAGCGGTTTGACGAGTGGCAGCGCATCCGTGAGGGACGCGCCCGCATCGTCGTGGGAACTCGCTCGGCAATTATGGCGCCGTTGGAAAACATCGGCCTCATTGTCATCGATGAGGAGCAGGAGCACACCTATCATTCCGAGAGCGCTCCGCGCTACCATGCCCGCGATATCGCAAAGCACCGGGCGGCACGGCACCGGGCGCAGCTGCTGCTCTGCTCGGCGACCCCCTCGGTCGAAAGCTATTATTACGCTCTCTCGGGGCGCTATCATCTCGCCGAGCTGCCCGAGCGCTATTCCGGCAATCTGCTGCCGGAGGTGCTCACCGTCGACATGAAGACAGCTCCGCTGGCGCACGGCTCCCAGACCCTTTCGCAGGAGCTCTGCGAGCAGCTGCGCGAGACCCTTGAGCGCGGCGAGCAGGCAATTCTGCTGCTGAATCGGCGCGGGTATCACACGCTGGTCAAATGCTCCTCCTGTCAGGAGGTTTGCCGCTGTCCCAACTGCTCGATTCCGTTGACCTACCACGCCGCCAACCGGCGGCTTTGCTGCCACTACTGCGGACACTCCCGCCCGGCTGAAACTCCTTGCCCCTCCTGCGGCAGCGCGATGCTGCGCCAGACCGGGGTGGGGACGCAGCGGATCGAGGAGGAGCTGCGCGCCCTCTTTCCCGAGACGAGGATTTTGCGGATGGATATGGATACCACCATGTCCCGCTTTGCCCACGAGCGCGGCTTTACCGCCTTTGCCAAAAAGGAATATGACCTGATGGTCGGCACCCAGATGGTCGCGAAGGGGCTGGATTTTCCCAACGTGACGCTGGTGGGGGTGCTCGCCGCCGACCAGTCGCTCTATGCCGAGGACTTTCGCGGCTATGAGCGAACCTTTTCGCTGATCACCCAGGTGGTCGGACGCTGTGGACGGGGGGACAAGCCGGGGCGCGCGGTGATTCAGACCTTCGATCCGCAAAACCGCATCCTCGTACTCGCGGCGGCGCAGGATTACCGTGCGTTTTACAACGAGGAGATCGGCTATCGCCGGGTGGGACTTTATCCGCCGTTCTGCGACGTGGCCTGCGCGGTCTTCTCCTGCGAGGAGGAGGACAAGGCGGTCAGCGCGGCGAAGGAATATGCCGCGCGGTTCGCCGAGCTGGCAAGGACGGAATTTTCTGCCCTGCCGCTGCGGCTGCTCGGCCCCGCCGAATGCAGCCCCTACCGGGTGGCGGGGCGGTACCGCTGCCGGCTGCTGATCAAATGCCGCAACGACCGGCGAACCCGCGCGCTGTTTGCCGCGCTCTCCGAATGGTACTGCGCCAAACGGGAGGCGGCGGCGCTGAGCCTCGATTTTTATTACGATTCCAACGTATAACAGGATATGAGAAAGGATGGAACAGCAGGAATGGCGATTCGCAATATTCTCCGCGATTCCGATGAACGCCTCCGCAAAAAGAGCCGTGCCGTCGAGCGGTTTGACGAGCGGCTTTTCGAGCTGCTCGGAGACATGGCGGACACAATGCATCAGGCTGACGGGGTCGGGCTTGCCGCCCCGCAGGTTGGCATTCTGCGCCGCGTGGTCATCATTGATGTGGGCGAAGGGGTGATCGAGATGATCAACCCCGAAATTCTCTGGAGCAGCGAGCAAACGGTGGATGACGCCGAGGGCTGCCTCTCCTCACCGGGGGAATACGGCATGGTGCTGCGCCCGAAGAGGGTTCGGGCGGCCTATTTCGACCGCAGCGGCAAGCGCTGTGAGATCGAGGGGGAGGATTTGCTCGCCCGTGCCATCTGCCATGAAGCCGATCATCTCGACGGGGTGCTCTTTAAGGATCTTGTCAGCGAGATGCTCGACCCCGAGGAGCTGTAGCCATGCGGATCGTTTTTATGGGAACCCCGGATTTCGCGCTGCCGTCCCTACAGCGGCTGCTTGACGACGGCCATGAGATCGCGGCGGTTTACTGCCAGCCCGATAAGCCGCAGGGACGGCATTTTACCCTTACGCCGCCTCCGGTCAAGACGCTTGCCCTTGCGCATCACATCGAGGTTCGGCAGCCGCCCACCCTCAAAAACGAGGAGGCGCAGCGTGAGCTTGCCGGATTTCTGCCCGAGTTGATTGTCGTCGCGGCCTATGGTAAAATTTTGCCGCGCGCGGTGCTCGAGCTGCCCCGCAACGGCTGCATCAACGTCCATGGGTCGCTGCTGCCCCGCTACCGGGGGGCTGCGCCGATTCAGTGGGCGGTCATCAACAACGAGCCGAAGAGCGGCGTCACGATTATGCAAATGGCCGAAGGGCTCGACACCGGCGCGATGCTGCTGGTGCGCGAAACCCCCATCGGCCCGGAAGAGACGGCGGGGGAGCTGTTTGATCGGCTTGCGGCGCTGGGCGCCGAGGCGCTCTCCGAGGCGATCAACACGCTTGACTCGCTCGTTGCGGTGCCGCAGGACGAAGCGCTCGCCTGCTGGGCTCCGCCGCTTTGCAAGGCAGACGGCGAGATCGACTGGAGCCGCTCCTGCGAGGAAATCGACGCGCAGATTCGGGGTGTGACCCCATGGCCGGGCGCTTATACATTTTTAGGCGGCAAACGGCTCAAAATACACAAGGCAATGCTGCGTGAGTCCCCGGGCGCGCCGGTGCTTAACCGCAATGCCAACCAGCCCTGCGGCGCGGTCATCGCGCTGGGCGGCGGGCTTCCGGTCATTGGCTGCGGCACCGGCTCTCTGACGCTGCTTGAGGTGCAGCTTGAGGGGGCAAAGCGGATTTCCGGAGCCGAGCTTGTCCGGGGTCAGCGCATTGAGGCCGACGGCTCCACTGTATTTGACGTTTGATTTGCCAACCGAAAAGGAAGTGCTTTTGCTTGTTCTACTTTGATTCCTACTATTTTATCCTGGTGATTCCGGCTATTCTGCTGTCGCTCTGGGCGCAGAGCAGGGTGCAGTCGACCTTCTCCCGCTACCAGCGGATGCATGCCGCGTCGGGGCTGACCGGCTGTGACGTTGCCCGGCGGATTCTTGATGAAAACGGGCTGACCGACGTTCGGGTCGAGCGGGTCGCCGGAACCCTCTCCGATCACTACGATCCCGGCGCTCGGGTGGTGCGGCTTTCCGAAAGCGTCTGGGGCAGCAGCTCGGTCGCGGCGCTCGGGGTCGCGGCGCATGAGACGGGTCACGCGGTGCAGCATGCGCGGCACTACGCGCCGCTGACCATCCGCAACGCGGTGATTCCGATCACCAACTTTGGTGCCAAGCTTTCGATGCCGCTGCTGCTCATCGGTCTGCTGATGGGGCATCAGAGCCTGATCAACCTCGGCATCCTTGCCTTCTCGCTGGTGACCTTCTTCCAGCTGATTACGCTGCCGGTCGAGTTTAACGCCAGCTCACGCGCGATGCAGACCCTCGTCGACGGCCACGTCCTGCGGGACGACGCCGAGATTCAGGGAACGAAAAAGGTTCTTTCGGCGGCGGCGCTGACCTATGTGGCGGCGCTGATTGTTTCGGCGGCACAGCTGCTGCGGCTGGTGCTCCTGTTCGGCAACCGCCGCAGGGATTAACAAGGCTGACGCAAAAGCGCGCGGCTCTAAATTTGACAATAAAGTGAGGACGCCTGATGAAATCATCCCGTCATGTGGCGGTCGAAGCGCTGCTGCGCGTCGACCGCGGCGGATATTCCCAGCTGACCCTTGACGCCGCGCTGACCAAAGCGCGGCTCACCGTGCGCGACGCGGCCTTCTGTGCCGCGCTTTTTTACGGTGTCCTCGAGCGCAGGCTGACCCTCGATCACTGTATTGCCCGCTATGCCCGGCACCCCCTTTCGGATACGGTGGCGGCGATTCTGCGGCTGTCGTTCTATCAGCTCATCTACCTTGATTCGGTGCCCCGCCACGCGGCGGTCGACGAGGGGGTCAACCTGACCCGCGCCTTTGGGCAGTCGAGTGCCAGCGGAATGGTCAACGGAATGCTGCGCGGCTTTTTGCGGGACGAGTGCCGCATTCCCCCGGTCGACGGAGATGCGCTGGCCACGCTTCAGGTCGATTATTCCTGCGGCGAGGCGGTCGCCCGGCGGCTGGCCGAAGCGTATGGAATCGAGCGCACGGCAGGGATTCTGGCGGCTTCGATTGGCCGTCCGCCGCTGTATATCCGGGTGAATACGCTCAAGACCGACCCCGACACGCTGCTTTCCCATCTGGCGCGGCACGAATGCGAGGCCGTCTCCCGCAGCCTTGACGGCAACTGCCTTGAGATGCGCGGGGATGTGGTGCATACCGTTTCCCATAAGCTGGGCTATTTTCATGTGCAGGACATCTGCTCGCAGCAGGCGGCGCTTGCCCTTGCTCCCCGCCCGGGCGACCGGGTGCTCGATTGCTGTGCCGCCCCCGGCTCGAAGAGCTTTGTGCTGGCGCAGCTGATGGAGAACCGGGGAGAAATTCT
>CAZVAV010000130.1:0-5954 GCA_964625135.1 uncultured Oscillospiraceae bacterium
GAGCACCTTTGCCCCCGCCGCTTCGAGCAGCCCGCGATCTCGAAAGCCCCAGGTGCAGCCGACCGGAAGGGTTCCGGAATTTTGGGCGGTGGCAATATCCACATCCGAATCGCCAAGGTAGATGGTGTGCGCGGGATCGCTGCCGAGCAGGGCGAGAGCCTTTTGTACCCCCTGCGGCGCGGGCTTTTTGGGGATACCATTGCCTTCCCCGACCGCGACCTTAATCCAAGACCCGAACCAGAAGTCAACCAGCGGCACGACCGCATCGTCCATCTTATTCGAGACGACCGCCAGCTTGACCTTTTTCTCGGTAAGCGCCAAAAGCAGCTCGACAATCCCCGAATAAGGACGGGTGTGATCCTTCATGTGCTGTTCATAGTGGGAGGCAAATGCCACAAATACCTGCTGTGCCAGCTCGGGCGAGGCTCCCCCGGGCAGCGCCCGATTGATCAGCATATGCCCGCCGTTCCCGACAAAGCGGCGGATCTCATCGAGCGTGCGCCCGGGAAAGCCATACGCTTGCAGCGCAAAATTTGCACTGGTTGCCAGATCCTCCAGCGAATCGAGCAAGGTTCCGTCCAGATCGAACACCACCGTATCATAGGGCAGACTTGTCTTCAAACCAAAACACCTCATTTCCTGCTGTTCAGTTTAATGTGATTCGGTTAAAATGTCAATGCCGCCGCGAATTCTTCGGACATATTGCCCAATCGGGTAGCCAATCCGTCCGCCGCAAAAAGCCTGACATCCCCTTGACTTTTGCCCTGTTTTTGACTATGATAGGAAAGATGTTTATTGCTTTTAGACAACGCTTGAATGTTAGAAATCCGCCTGAAAACGGCGTCAGTGGAGGTAAACCTATGCAGCGCAGAAGCAGTCAGGTCACGCAGGGAATCGAGCGCGCACCGCACCGTTCCTTGTTTTATGCCCTCGGCTATACCGAGGAGGAGCTCAACCGCCCACTCATCGGGGTGGTCTCAGCCCACAGTGAAATTGTCCCCGGCCATTTCCACCTCGATAAAATTACCGAGGCCGTGAAGGCCGGGATTCGGATGGCGGGCGGCACCCCGATTATGGTTCCGGCCATCGGCGTCTGCGACGGCATCGCAATGGGGCATATCGGGATGAAATATTCACTTGCCTCCCGCGAGCTGATCGCCGATTCAACCGAGACGATGGCAATGGCTCATTGCTTTGACGGGCTGGTGTTGGTGCCAAACTGCGATAAAATTGTTCCCGGTATGGTGATGGCGGCTGCCCGGATCAATCTCCCGTCGATCGTCTGCTCGGGCGGGCCGATGATGGCAGGGACATACGACGGTCAGGAAATCAGCCTGTCTAAAATGTTTGAACAAGTTGGAGCTCGCAAGGCCAACCTGATCACCGACGAGCAGCTGCTGGAATGTGAGCTGGGCGCGTGCCCCGGCTGCGGCTCCTGCGCCGGCATGTACACCGCCAATTCGATGAACTGCCTCTGTGAGGCGATTGGAATCGCGCTGCCCGGCAACGGCACCATCCCGGCGGTTTACGGCGCACGGCTGCAGCTTGCCAAGCACGCGGGCATGAAGATTATGGAGCTGGTGGAGCGCAATATTTGTCCGCGGGATATCATCAATCCCGCTTCGATCCGCAACGCCCTCTCGGTCGATATGGCGCTTGGCTGCTCGTCGAACAGTGTGCTGCACCTGCTGGCCATCTCGAACGAGGCCGGCTGCCCCGCCGATCTTGAGCTGATCAATGAACTGAGCTCCAAGGTGCCGAACCTCTGCCATCTTGCTCCCGCCGGCCCTCACCATATTCAGGAGCTCAATGCCGCGGGCGGACTGCCCGCCGTGATGAACCAGCTGCTTCTGGGCGGGCATCTTGACCCTAATGTCATCACTGCAACCGGAACAACGCTGGGCGAGAATGTCTCCGGCGCCGTCAATCAAAAACCCGAGGTGATCCGCCCCCTCTCGAAGCCTTACAGCGAGACCGGCGGCATCGCGATTCTCTGGGGCAACCTCGCGAAGGACGGCTGCGTGGTCAAGCGCAGCGCCGTCGCACCCGAGATGCTGTTGCACACCGGCCCGGCACGGGTCTTCGATTCGGAGGAAGCGTCGATCGAGGCGATCTTCGGCGGCAAAATCAAGGACGGCGACGTGGTCGTGATTCGCTATGAGGGGCCGAAGGGCGGGCCCGGGATGCGCGAGATGCTCTCCCCCACCTCGGCGCTGGCCGGGATGCGGCTCGATAAGACGGTGGCGTTGATCACCGACGGCCGGTTCTCGGGCGCGTCGCGCGGCGCTTCGATCGGCCATGTCGCCCCCGAGGCGGCGGTCGGCGGCCTGATCGCCTGCGTGGAGGAGGGGGATCTTATCGAGATCGACATCCCCGCGAGCAAGATCAATCTGCTGGTGGATGACAAGGTTCTTGCCGCGCGCCAAAGCAGGCTGACCCCCCGCGAGCCGAACATCAAAACAGGATGGCTTGCCCGCTATGCCCGTCTGGTTGGCCCGGCCAACCGCGGCGCTGTCATGGAATAAGGCAGCAGAAGCGCGTTGAAAATAGTCCGCCCCCAAAAATGAAGCGCAAGGAAAACGCCTTGAAACAGCTTTTGCAAGCTCGTTTTGGGCGTTTTCCTTGCGTTTTGACGCTTACTTTTATGCGCCTTGCGTTTTGACGCTTACTTTTATGCGCCTTGCGATTTTAGTCGTGCTTGATGGCCTCCAGCGCGGGAATCTGCACCGCTTTATTGGCCGGATAGTAGCCCGAGACCACCCCGATCAAAACCGAGAACAGGATAGCGAAGAGGATGAGCCACGGGGGAATGATCGAGGCCGCCGCCCCTGCCTGGGCTTCGCCCATCATCATGCTGTCCCCCATCAGGCCGCCCCCCGAGCCGCCCCGGGCGGCAATCCAGTTCATGAGCAGCGAGATGATTCCACTGAGAACCGAGCCGATTACCCCGCCGATCAGTCCGATACAGCCCGCTTCGAGCAGAAAGGAAGTCCGAACATCCCGGACAAAGCAGCCGAGCGCCTTCATCACGCCAATTTCCCGGGTGCGTTCGGTGATCGACATCATCATGGTATTGGCGATGCCGAGCGCCGCGACAAGCAGCGAAACCGCGCCAAGGCTTCCGAGCATCATCTGCTTTTGGCGCGCCTCCTTTTCCATCGGCTTGCGGATGCTCTCCATCGAGCTGGTGCGAAGCCCCATCGCCTTGATCTGCCCCTCGACCCGCTCGACGTCCTGAATCGAGGAAACCTTGACCAGCACCGTCGAATACTCCCGTTTTTTCAAAGGCGCTTTTCCGGAGGCGCGGCGCTGGTCGTCGATCAGCTTCTGAAGATCCCGGATGTCCATGACCACCCCCATCGAGGTTTCCATGCCCTTTCCGTAATCCTCCTTGAGCCGTCCGGCCACCGCAAGCGTCTGGGTGAACTTCTTCTCCTCATTGTCCGACCTGACCTCCAGCGTGATCGGGCTTTTCATCGGATCAAAATAGGCGGGCTGAATTTTCCCGTTTTCGTCCGGCCAGCCGTAGACCATATTGTTTCCCTCCGGGCGCTTGGTGTCGGAAAAGTTGTAGGCAAAATCCTGTCCGATCAATACCGTAAACGGCTTTTTCCCGATTCCCTCCCCTTCGATGCGCTGGTAGCCGAGCTTTTCAATCGCCTCGGGGTAAAGACCGACAATCTCGGGATAGGTGTTGATAAAGCGCCGGTTTTTCCCCGCGAAGAGCAGTGCCGAGAGATTGGGGGCGGTCAGCTTGGGGGAAGCGACCTCAACCTGCGAGAGCCCTTGCAGCTCCTTGACCGTTTGGTCGGTCAGCTTAACCTTTCCCGCCGGCATAACGTTGATGACGGTGAGATCCCCCATCTCTGAGAGCATCTGCTCCTGCGCCTGCTTCATCCCGATGCCAATCGAGATCATGATGATGACGGCGCAGCAGCCGACCACCACCCCGAGGACGGTCAGCATCGTGCGTCCCCGGTGGCGAAACAGGTTTTGAAGACAAACGCGGATCAGGTCATTTCTGCTCATCGCTCTGCCCCTCTGTCTGCTGCTCCGGCGTCCAAGCCACCGCGAATTCGCCGAGCGCCGGACGCTTGGCCTTCTTTCTGCGCTTGAGGAACAGGACGCCGCCCACAAGGACAAGCAGCCCTGCCGCCGGGATTGCGATTTGGTTGACAGAAACGCCCTGAGGCTCAGGCGGAAAATCGCCCATCTCCTCCATCGCGGGAGCCGCCTCGGTGACGTTGAGGGTAACCGGATGCTCCACCGTCTTTACCTTCATGTTGCTGTCCTCATAGGTGATCTTGATGCTGCAGACCGTTTCCCCGGCTGCCTTGGGCTTGACGACAAAGTCAATGCTGCCACTTTTCCCCGCCTCGAAGTTGCCGAGGTTCTGATGGCTTTCGAGCGCCTCAACCTCACCGGTAATCTCAACCTCCACATTGGAGATTTCGGCCTTGCCCTTGTTGACGTAGGGTAGCGTAATGGTGAGCTCATTGCCTACGATTGCCTCATCCGAGAGGGTGGGCGGCGAAATTTCAAACCGGTCGGGATAGTAAACCGGGAAGGAGAGCCGTTCCGCCGAGGTGACCTGTGTGCGCTTGGCGCCCACCAAATACTCATATTTGAACGAGCATTCAATTTTATAGTCCGGCTTGGAATTGGAGAAGGGAGCCAACGCCCGCACCTTCACCTTCTGATCGAGCGTTCCGCCCGCCGCCATTTTGGGAAAGTAAAAGGTGTTGGAGGAATCGACAAAGGTAAAGCCCTCCCCCGGCTCAAGGGTCATGACAAGATTTTCGATTCCGACGCTCGGATTGGTATTTTTAACATTCAGCGCGAGATCAAAGGTATCGCCCACAGCGATCTGCATTCCATAGTCGAACTTGCTGATGATCACGTTGGGGGTCGCCACATCGCCGAAGCCCACCGCCTGCGGGTCAAACGGAAGGTTGATCTTTTCCGAAGAGCTGGCGGAGCCACGCTGGCTGTTTTCGATGTACTCATACTTCACCGTAATGCCCAGCGATTGGGCGGGGTTTGACACCTCCCGGTTGGCGCGCAGCCGCACGGTAAAATATTTCTCCTGCATGGTGTGCAGCGACTGGATATAGCGGCTTGAAACGGTTTCCGCAAGCAGAATGCCGTCGGTGGGCTCAAAGCCGACGACAAGATTAAAGGCCGAAAGACGGGGCGAAAGGTTGCGGATTCCGATTTTAACGGTGAACTCCTGGCCGGGGCGCAGCAGCTCGGGCAGCGGGTCGCTGTTGATCAAAAGCGGGGGCGCACCATAAAGGGTTTCCTTTTTATCGGATTTGTCGTCATCGTCGTCGCGATCCTTGCGCCCGCGCTTTTCCTCGACGCACTCCAGAATGTCGACCGATCCCTCATCGCTGTCTCCATTTTGATAGGTGAGGGTAAATCGGATGGAATTGCCCTTTCCGCGATAGGTAACCTCGTCAAAAAAGACCTTGAGGCGCAGCGTGTTTCCCTCCTGCTTTTCGGTTTCCACTCGGGCGCTTTCCTCGGCCATGCGAAAGCTGTCCGATTTGGCGGAGATGGTGAGCGCCCCCGCCTGTTCCGGCGTGATGCCGCGGACGATGACCGGCGCGGAGATGCTCACCTTGTTTCCGCTCTCGATGGAGGAAGCGGTGGGAACCCCATTCGATCGGACGGTGTACTCCCCCACCGCCAGGGTGCGGGAAAAATCAGAGGCGGCAAAGCTGCGCACCGGCAGTCCCATCAGAATAAAAAGGCAGGCGGCCGATACGCAAAATACCCGCCCGAGCCTCTGCTTGATTGTAATATATTTCATTGTACTCTTGTTCCCTTCTCATCCTTAACAATATTTCCGTCGATCAGCGTCACAATCCGGTCGGCGTAGCGAGCCATCTCGGGGTCGTGGGTGACCAAGATGATGGTCTGGTGGTAGCGCCGGGCGAATTCGGTCACCA
>CAZVAV010000131.1:0-2072 GCA_964625135.1 uncultured Oscillospiraceae bacterium
CTATGCTCCCGAAGGTGGCGTCGGATTTCGGCGACGGTGTTTATTCTATCGCATATCAGCCGGAAAGTCAAGCTGTTTTACAAAAAAACTTCAGATAATTAAATTTTTCTTTTTTTGCACCCGTTACTATGCTCTCCCTAAGGCAGACACTCGAAAGGCAGCCGTTTCAAAGCTGCCTTATGGGGAGCATATTCACTTAGCACTCGCAACACTGTTTTTCTAAAATCGATACCTCTTCATCGCCTTCGTTGCCTTCTGGCTCGTTCGTTTGGAAGATCAAAATTAACCAGAATCGCATCCTCTCCAATCAGCTGGATGTCGCACCAGCGGATGATGATGTCCTTTCCCCGTCCGAGCAGCCCGAAAAGACGCCAGCGCCCATAGATCACCAGCGCCGAAATCCGCGCGCTCGAAAGGTCGATCTCAAAGTCGCAGACGCAGCCGATATGGCAGCCGTTTTTGACGTTGATCACGTCCTTGCAGCGCAGATCGTTCGCCCGGCAATACACCCTTCATCCCTCCCGCCTGATATATACGCCGAGAGGCAGGTCCGTTATGCGCAAAGGAGGAGGCCGTTTTGGCCTCCTCCCGTTTCATTGACAGATTTTCTTAGCCGATCAGCTCTTCGAGCAGGCCGCGCAGCAGCTCGGGATTGCCCTTGCCCTTGGTGGCGCGCATGCACTGTCCGACGAGGAAGCCAAGGACGTTGGTCTTGCCGGACTTGTACTCGCCGATCGCCTTTTCGTTGCTGGCAAGCACCTCTTCGACCACAGAGCGCAGCGCCCCGGTATCCGAAACCTGCGCAAGACCCTTTTCGCTGATCACGTCGGCCACCGATTTGTCGGTAAACATGATCTCCTCAATGACCGTCTTGCCGGCGGTGTTGGAAATGGTCTTTTTCTCGATGGCGTCGATCATTTCGACGAGGGTCTTTGCCGTCAGCTTCGTTTGGGCGAGGGTAAGCCCCCGCTCGCCGAGGATGCGGGCGACATCGCCGTTAAGCCAGTTGGCAAGCGCCTTGGGCGGCGCGCCCAGCGCCGCGGCCTCGTCAAAGAGGTCGCCGCGGTCGCGGTTCTCAACCAGCAGGTTCGCGTCAAAACGAGGCAGCTTATTGAGAAACAGATACCGCTTGCAGCGCTCGTGGGGCAGCTCAGGCAGCGAAGCCTTCAGCGCCTCCACCTTTTCCTCAGGCACGACGATGGTCAACAGATCGGGCTCGGGAAAATAGCGGTAATCCTGCGCGTCCTCTTTCGAGCGCAGCACCAAATTCTCGCCGATGGTGTCGTTCCATTTGCGGGTTTCCTGGGTGATGTGGCCGCCATCCTCAAGTAGCTCGATCTGGCGGGCGGCTTCATAGTCGATGGCGCGAACCGCCGCCGAAAAGGAGTTGACGTTCTTCATCTCGACACGGGTGCCAAACTCCTTCTGCCCGGCAGGACGAACCGACACGTTGACATCACAGCGGATCGAGCCCTCCTGCATCTTGCAGTCGGAGATATCCAGATATTGCAGAATCGACTTGATGGTGTCGAGGTAAGCCTTTGCCTCGAGCGACGAACGCATATCCGGCTCCGAGACAATCTCGATCAGCGGCACGCCGCAGCGGTTAAAGTCAACGAGCGAGCCGGAGAAGTTGTCGTCATGGATCAGCTTGCCCGCGTCCTCCTCGATGTGAATCCGGGTGACGCCGATCCGCTTGGTGGTTCCCTCGTCGTCAAGCATCACCTCAAGCGAGCCGTTCTCGCAAAGCGGCACATCAAACTGCGAGATCTGGTAGGCCTTGGGCAGATCGGGGTAGAAGTAGTTCTTGCGATCCTGCTTGCAGATGTTGTGAATGGTGCAGCCGAGCGCATGACCCATTCTGATGCAGGAATTGACCACCTCCTCATTGAGGGTGGGCAGGGTGCCGGGCATACCGGTGCAGATCGGGCAGCAGTTGGCGTTGACCTCGCCGCCGAACTGATTTTTGCAGGTGCAGAAGATTTTGCTGTTGGTATTTAATTCGGCGTGCACCTCAAGGCCGATGACAATTTCATAGTTCTTTTTCATGTTGTCCCCTCCTTAACCGATCG
>CAZVAV010000131.1:2082-5946 GCA_964625135.1 uncultured Oscillospiraceae bacterium
CTCGTAGTGGGCAGCGGCGTTGAAGAGCGCCGCCTCGGAGAAGCGCGGCCCGATCAGCTGCAAGCCAATCGGCATTTTGTCCGCGCCGATTCCGCAGGGAATCGACATGGCGGGCAGCGACGCGATGTTGACGGTGATGGTGCAGATATCGGCGGCATACATCTTGAGCGGATCATCGACGTTCTCGCCAAGCCGGAACGCGGTAAACGGCGAGGTGGGGGTGGCGATCAGGTCGCAGCCCTCGAACGCCTCTGAAAACTCCGCGCCGATCTGCTGCTGGAGCACCTTGGCGCGCTTATAGTAGGCGTCAAAGAAGCCGGAGGACAGCACAAAGGTGCCGAGCATAATCCGGCGCTTGACCTCGTCGCCAAAGCCCTCGCTTCTTGATTTCTCATACAGGTCGATCAGGCCGTCCGCATCCTTGGCACGATAGCCATACTTGACCCCGTCAAACCGGGCGAGGTTGGAGGATGCCTCGGCCGACGAGATGATGTAGTAGGCGGCAAGCGCGGCGTCGGTGGAGGGCAGGCTGATCTGTTTGACGGTCGCTCCCTCACGGGCGAGCTGATCGACGGCGCCGAGCACCGAACGCTTGACCTCCTCGGTCACGCCGGGGCCGAAATACTCCTTCGGCACACCGATGCGCAGCCCCTTAACCCCCTTGCCCATCGATTGGGTAAAGTCGGGATATTCACGGTGTACACTGGTCGCGTCGCGGTCGTCGTGTCCGCAGATGGCATTGTAAAGCAGCGCCGCATCCGGGACGGTGCGAGCCATCGGGCCGATCTGATCGAGCGAGGAGGCAAAGGCAATCAGGCCATAGCGGGAAACCGAGCCATAGGTCGGCTTGAGGCCGACAACGCCGCAGTAGCTGGCGGGCTGGCGAATCGAGCCGCCGGTGTCCGAGCCGAGCGCAAGAATCGTCTCTCCCGAAGCGACCGCCGCCGCCGAGCCGCCCGACGAGCCGCCGGGAACCCGGGTCAGATCGTGGGGGTTGTGGGTCGGCTTAATCGCGCTGTTCTCGCAGGAGGAGCCCATCGCGAATTCGTCCATGTTGAGCTTGCCGGGCATGACGATGCCATCGGCGAAGAGCTTGTCCACGACCGTCGCGCTGTAGGGCGGCTTAAAGTTAGAAAGCATCTTGGAGGAGCAGGTGGTCAGTACCCCCTTGGTGCAGATATTATCCTTGATCGCGACCGGAATGCCGGCGAGCGGAGAAAGTGCTTCCCCCTTGGCGCGGCGGGCGTCGACGGCAGCGGCCTGACCGAGCGCCTCCTCCGGACAGACGGTGACGTAAGCCCCGACCTTCTCCTCGGTCTCTCCAATCCGGTCGAGCACCGACCGGGTCAGCTCAACCGCGCTGATCTCGCTTTTGGCAAGCATGGCGGAAAGCTCGGTGGCGGATTTCTGATAAAGCGACATGCTGTTTTCCTCCCTATTCGACGATTCTCGGAACGACGACGCAGCCCGCCTCTACCTGCGGGGCATTTTCGAGGATTTCCTCGCGGGTCGTCTGGGATACTACCACAACGTCCTTGCGCAGAATCATCGGATTCGACGGATCGAGTCCGGTCGCGGTACCCTCAATGGCGGGCAGGTTGTCCACCATACCGATGATGTCGGTCATCTGGCGGGCAAACTTCTGAGCCTGCTCCTCATCCATCTTGAGGCGGGCGAGCTTGGCGATGTGGTTGATATCGATCTTGATCTCGTTCATAGCTGACACACCTTTCTATCTATAGCGAATTGCCTGAATCACTGAGCATTGAAAGCAGCCCGGCCTCGTCCAGAACCGGAACTCCAAGGGTCTGCGCACGGGTGAGCTTGCTGCCCGCCTCCTCCCCCGCTACGACGTAGGAGGTCTTTTTGGACACGCTGCCCGTAACCTTTCCCCCCTGCCCCTCAATCAGAGCGGTGGCGTCGGCGCGGGAAAGGGTGGGAAGCGTGCCGGTGAGCACAAAGCTCAGTCCGGCAAGACGATCCGACGCGGGGATGTCCCGGCACAGCATGTTGACGCCAAGGGCGCGAAGCGCTTCGAGCATCGCGCGGTTTTCCTCCTGCGCAAAGAAGGAAAGCAGACTGTCTGCCATCACCGCGCCGAACGAATCGATGGCGATGAGCGCCTCACGATCGGCGGCCAGCAGCGCCTCCATCGAGCCGAAGCGCCGCGCCAAAAGCTGGGATGCCTTCTGCCCGATGTTGCGGATGCCAAGCCCGAACAGCAGCCGGGCAAGGTCATTTTCCTTCGACCTCTCAATCGCCGCGATCAGATTGGCGGCGCTCTTTTCCCCAAGCCGCTCCAACGTGGAGAGCTGTTCGGCTTCTAAGCGGTAGAGGTCGATCGGCGAGGAGACCAGTCCCTGCGAAACGAGAAGCTCGACCACCGCCTGTCCGAGCCCCTCGATGTCCATCGCGTCCCTCGAAGCAAAATGAATGAGGTTTCGCAAAAGCTGTGCCGGACACGCAAGATTCTGACAGCGAATCGCCGCGTCGTCCCCATCCCGCGACACCGGATGCCCGCAGGAGGGGCACCGGTCGGGCAGGCGGTAGACCGGGTTGCCGCTGCGGGTGACCACCGAAAGCACCTCCGGAATAATCTCGCCCGCCTTGCGCACCAGAATCACATCTCCGATGGCGATCTGCTTTTCGTCGATGAAATCCTGATTGTGCAGCACCGCGCGGGAAACGGTCGTCCCGGCGAGGGTAATCGGCTCAAAAACCGCGGTCGGAGTCAGTGCGCCGGTGCGCCCCACCTTGACCTCGATGTCGAGCAGCGTGCTCGATTTTTCCTCGGGCGGATATTTGTAGGCGACCGCCCAGCGCGGAAACTTCGCGGTAGAACCCAACGCCTCGCGCTGAGCAAACGCATTCACCTTCACCACCGCGCCGTCGATGTCGTAGGGGTTCTCTCCCCGGCGCTCGCCGATCTCGGCAATTTCGGCGACCGCCTGCTCGATGGTGTCGACCGCATGGTAGTTTGGAATGGTGTGAAACCCGAGTGAGCGCAGAAAATCGAGCGATTCGGTATGGCTCGAAACCGCTTTTCCCTCGAGCCGCTGAATATTGAAGACAAGGATATCAAGCATCCGCTTGGCGGTCACCCGCGGGTCCTTCTGCCGCAGCGATCCGGCGGCGGCATTGCGCGGATTCTTAAACGGGCGCTCGTCGTTTAGCTCCTGCTGGGCAACAATTCTGGAGAAGCTCTCAAGCGGAAGATAAACCTCGCCGCGCACCTCCAGAAACGGCAGTCTTTCCGGCAGGGCTTTGGGGATCGAACGGATGGTGCGAAGGTTTTCGGTCACATCCTCCCCGACAAAGCCGTCCCCTCTGGTCGAACCGCGGACGAACACACCGTCGCGGTATTCCAGCGAAACCGACAGGCCGTCGATCTTTGGCTCGACCACATACTCAATCCTTTGTCCGGCAAGGCGCTCACGCACCCGCCCGTCAAACAAAAGAACCTCATCGGTCGAAAAGACGTCCTGCAAAGAGCCCATCTGCACCTCATGCCGCACCGGCTCAAAGGTGTTCTCCAAAATGGGGGCGCCGATCTTCTGCGTCGGTGAATCCGGGGTGATCAGCTCGGGATATTCGGCCTCAATTTTCCTAAGCTCCCGGGTCAGCGCATCATATTCATCGTCCTCAAGCGACGGATCATCAAGGACGTGATATTCATAATTACACCGCTCAATCTGCCC
This sequence comes from uncultured Oscillospiraceae bacterium, assembly GCA_964625135.1. Lineage (GTDB taxonomy): Bacteria > Bacillota > Clostridia > Oscillospirales > Ruminococcaceae > Yanshouia. The sequence goes on from CAZVAV010000131.1 coordinate 5,781, forward strand.
GCGCAGCGCTGCGGCACGCGTGGTGGCGGTCTCCTTGGGGGTCATCGATTCCCCTCCCTTTCGCTGATATGGAATGATAGCCAATAATGTAATAGTATACCACGCCCGGCATTGGGAATGCAAATTTCTTTTCTCACACCGGCGCTGTTTTCGCAGGGAATATACC
>CAZVAV010000132.1:0-5929 GCA_964625135.1 uncultured Oscillospiraceae bacterium
TTTTTGTTACGGCCTTTTGCTGTTTGGCCGACAATTCGGATCGGATGGGGTTGAGGTTGCCACCGAGCACCTTGTCGTTTCCAAGCTCTGCGGACATGCCATTCGCGATGCGATTGGCGTCAGGGCGCAGTTTTCGGAGCAGAAGACGCTGCGGGGCGCGCCGCTTTATACCGTCGAGCTGACCGCTCCCGGAGATTGTGCGCGGCTGCTTGCCACCTTTGGACATGCTTCGGAGGGGATGAACCGGGCGCTGATCGAGGGCGAGGGCTTTTGCGCCTTTCTTGCCGGGGCTTTTCTTGCCTGCGGCACGGCGAACGAACCCGCCAAAAGCTATCATATCGAGCTTCTGCCGCCGGACGAAGACCTCGCTGATCTTTTGTTTGAGGAGCTGAGCAAGGCGGGCTATCCGCCAAAATCCTCCACCCGGCGGGGGGAGACGGTGCTGTATTTTAAGGAAAGCGAGCAGATTGAGGATTTGCTGACCATGATGGGTGCGCCCCACTGCTCGCTGGAGCTGATGGAGACCAAGGTCTATAAGGATCTGCGCAACCGGGCAAACCGGGCGACCAACTGCGAAACGGCCAACATCGACAAGCTGCTGCGGGCTTCGCAGCAGCAGCTCGCCGACATCGCCCTGCTGCGGGAGCACGAGGCGTTTGATCTGCTGCCCCCGTTGGCGCAGACGATTGCCCTGCTGCGGGAGCAGTATCCCGACGCGTCGCTCGCCGAGCTTTCGGGCTATGCGAAGCTCAGCCGGTCGGGGGTCAATCATCGCCTCGGCCAGATCGCGCAGTGCGCGCGGCGGCTGCGGGAGGAGGAGCCGGTATGAAGCCGTTTGTACATCTGCATCTGCATACCGAATACAGCCTGCTCGATGGCGCGTGCCGGATCGACCGAGTGCTCAAATATGCCAAAAGCATCGGACAGCCCGCCATGGCCATCACCGATCATGGGGTGATGTACGGGGTCATCGATTTTTACAAAAAGGCCAAGGAGGTCGGCATCAAGCCGATCATTGGCTGCGAGGTCTATGTCGCGCCGCGCACCATGCAGGACAGGGTACATCGGGTTGATTCCTCACCGCATCATCTGGTGCTGCTCTGCAAGAATATGACCGGCTATGAAAATCTCATCTCGCTGGTCAGCCGGGGCTGCATCGACGGCTTTTATCAAAAGCCGAGAATCGATCTCGAGCTGCTTTCCAAAAAAGCGGAGGGCTTGCTCTGCCTCTCCGCCTGTCTTTCGGGGCAGATTCCACGGCTTCTGGTCGTGGGGGATTATGCCGGGGCGAAGGAGGCCGCTCTGCGGTATTGTTCGATCTTCGGCCGGGAAAACTATTATATCGAGGTGCAAAACCACGGCATTGAGGAGCAGCGGCGCATCCTGCCGATGCTCCGTCGTCTCGCGGGGGAGCTGGGCGTCGGGCTGGTCGCGACCAACGACTGCCATTATATCACCAAGGCGGATCATCAGATGCAGCATATCCTCACCTGCATTCAGACCAATACGACGGTCGAAAATCCGAGCATGGAGTTTGCAACCGAGGAATTCTACGTGAAATCCCGCGAGGAGATGGAGGCCGCGCTGCCCGGCTTTGAGGAGGCGCTCGACGCCACCTGCGAGATCGCCGATCGGTGCAATCTGGAGTTTACCTTTGGAGAGCTCAAGCTTCCGCGTTTTGTCGCGCCCGACGGGCGGGAAAATTGCGAGTATTTCCGCACCGGCTGCTACGAGGGGCTGCACCGCCTTTACGGGGAGCAGCCCACGCCCGGGATCGTCGACCGGCTGGAATATGAGCTGTCGGTGATCGAAACGATGGGGTATGTCGACTACTACCTGATCGTCCATGATTTTGTCGCCTATGCGAAGAGCCAGGGGATTCCGGTGGGGCCGGGGCGGGGCTCGGGCGCGGGCAGCCTTGCCGCCTATTGCATCGGGATCACCGGCATCGACCCGATCCGCTACCAGCTCATCTTTGAACGGTTTCTCAATCCCGAGCGGGTGAGTATGCCGGATTTTGACATCGACTTCTGCTATGTCCGGCGCGGTGAGGTCATCGATTATGTTGTGCGCCGCTATGGAGCCGATCATGTCGCTCAGATCATCACCTTTGGAACGATGGCGGCTCGCGCCGCGCTGCGCGATACCGGCCGTGCGCTCGGCGTGGGCTATCAGCAGGTCGATACGCTCGCAAAGCTGGTGCCGATCGAGCTGGGCATCACGCTCGACCGGGCGCTCGCCGCTTCCAAGGAGTTTCGGCGGCATTATGACGAGAACCCGGCTGCCCGCGCGCTGATCGATATGGCGCGAAGCATCGAGGGGATGCCGCGCCACGCCTCGACCCACGCGGCGGGGGTGGTCATCTCCAAAGAGCCGGTCGAGCGGTATGTTCCGCTGCAAAACGGCGATGGCGCGATCGTCACCCAGTTTCCCATGACCACGCTGGAGGAGCTGGGGCTTCTCAAGATGGATTTTCTGGGGCTGCGAAACCTCACCGTCATCGCCGACTGCGAGCGGATGATCCAGCGGCAAAAGCCGGACTTTCGAGTCGACGCGATCCCGATCGACGACCTTGACACCTACCGGATGTTCGCCCGTGGAGCGACCGACGGGGTGTTTCAGTTTGAATCGGCGGGGATACGGCAGGTGCTGATCCAGCTGGGACCCGAGCATCTTGAGGATCTCATCGCGGTGACCTCGCTCTACCGCCCCGGCCCGATGGATTCGATTCCGCTTTATATCCGCAACCGCCATAATCCGAAGCTGGTCACCTACAAGCACCCGACGCTCGCCAAAATTTTGGACGTGACCTATGGTTGCATCGTCTATCAGGAGCAGGTCATGCAGATCTGCCGCGAGCTGGCGGGCTTTTCCTATGGCCGAGCCGATCTGGTTCGCCGGGCAATGAGCAAAAAGAAGGCCGCGGTCATGCAGCAGGAGCGGGAGCATTTCATCCATGGAATGCGCCGTGCGGATGGCGGCATCGAATGTCCGGGCTGTATTGCCAACGGCATCCCGGAGCCGGTGGCCAACGAGATTTTCGATGAAATGAGCTCCTTTGCCTCCTACGCCTTTAACAAATCCCACGCGGCTGCCTATGCCTATGTCGCGTATCAGACCGCCTATCTCAAATGCCATTATCCCACCCAATATATGGCGGCGCTATTAACCAGTGTGCTCGATCATACCTCCAAGATGGTTTCGTATATTGACACATGCAAAAGGATGAAGATCAAGCTGCTGCCGCCCGATGTCAACGAGAGCACCGAGTCGTTTACAGCGGTCGGAGATGGGATTCGATTTGGCCTGCTCGCGGTGAAAAATCTGGGGCGGTCGGTGGTTCGAGCCATGATCGAAAAGCGGGAGGCCGACGGGAAATACGCCGATCTCTATGAGCTTTGCAGTCGGATGGTTGACGCCGACCTGCGCCGCAAATCGCTTGAGACGCTGATTCGCTGCGGCGCCTGTGACTGCTTCGGGCTTTCGCGCCGGGCGATGCTCACCGCCTCCGATTCCCTGCTTGCCGACGTCGAGCAGGCGCAGCGAAGCAACCTCGCGGGGCAGGTCAACCTGTTCGATACCGCCGCCGGTGGGAGCGTCTCCCATACCGTGATTGCGCCTGCCGAGGAGTTTGAGCGCTCCCAGCTTTTGAAGATGGAGAAGGAGTCGATCGGCTACTATGTGTCGGGTCATCCGCTCGACGATTACCGCGCCCTGATTGCTTCGCTGCCGGTCGCCTCGGTGGCAGAGATTCTTTCCGCGGCGGAGAGCCGTTCGGAACGGTACAGGGATGACACGCCGGTTCAAATCGCGGCGGTGATTGAGGATAAAAAGTCTACCCTGACCAAAAAGGGGGACACGATGGCTTATCTCACCGCCGAGGATCTCACCGGTTCGATCGAGGTGCTGGTGTTCCCCCGGATTCTATCGCAGTACGCCGCATTGACCGAGGAGGACAGCATTGTCCTGCTTTCGGGGCGGCTCTCCTTCCGCGAGGAGGAGGAGCCGAAGCTGCGTCTGGAATCGGTGAAACGCCTGTCTGAGCTGGGCCCGGCGGCGTGCGCGGACGCGCCCGGTTTTGCCGTACAAAGCAAGGCGGAAAATCAGTCGAAGCCGTCGAAGGAGAAGCCTAAAAAAAGACCGGGATTATATCTAAAAGTCGATCAAAGGGAATCTGAAAAATGGAATAAGTCACAAAAATACCTTTTGGTATTTGACGGAGGCACCCCTGTCTATGTATACTTTGAGCAGGATAAAAAGTTAACTCTTGCACCGAGAGGATTGTGGGTTGATCCATGTGACCTTTTACTGCGGTTATTGCGCGAACAGCTCGGTGAAAAGAACGTTGCTTTGGTAAAATCGTGACGGAACGCGAATATCATGATGCGAAATGAACTTCCACGTTAAGTCAATTCTGATTAGGAGGCTATCATTGTTATGGGGAAAGAACGTAAAACGATTGGAGTACTGACGAGCGGCGGCGACGCCCCCGGTATGAACGCGGCGGTTCGCGCCGTTGTGCGGATGGGCATTAACCGAGGCTTTTCGGTGGTGGGCATCCGGCGCGGCTATTCCGGCCTGCTTGCCAACGATATGGACGACATGGATCTGCGCAGCGTCAGCGATATTTTACAGCGCGGCGGCACCGTCCTCTACTCCTCCCGCTGCCCTGAATTTTCCGAGCATCGCAACATCCTCAAGGCGGCTGAGAACTGCCGTAAGGCCGGAATCGACGCGCTGGTAACCATCGGCGGCGACGGTACCTTCCGCGGCGCCCTCGATCTTTGCCATGAGGGGCTGCCCTGCATCGGGATTCCCGGTACCATCGACAATGATATTTCTTCCTCCGATTATACCATTGGCTTCGATACCGCCGTCAATACCGTCATGCAGATGGTTGACCGGGTGCGCGACACCTCGCAGTCGCACGACCGCTGCTCGGTCATCGAGGTGATGGGGCGGCACGCCGGACACATTGCGCTCTATTCCGGCATCGCCTGCGGTGCGCTGGCTGTGCTGGTGCCTGAAATCGAGTTTACCCTTGAGCGGGACGTCATCGCCAAGATGGTCTCCTCGCTGCGGCAGGGCAAGCAGAATTTCATCGTTATGGTGGCGGAGGGCGTCGGGCACGCGCCAGCCATCGCCGAGCAGATCGAAAGCCTGACTGGCATCGATACCAACGCGGTGGTGCTTGGCTATGTGCAACGCGGCGGAAGCCCTACCGCGAAGGAGCGGGTCATTGCCAGCCAGATGGGTCATCATGCCGTCGAGCTGATTGAGCAGGGCATCGGCAAGCGGGTGGTTGTCTACCGCTCGGGCAAGGTGGTTGACCTCGACATCGAGGAGGCGCTTTCGATGCACAAGGGCATCGATATGGATCTCTACCGGGTTGCCAACGATATTTCGATTTAACGCAAATAAAAATGACGCCGATCGGCGTCATTTTTATTTGCAAATTATGATGCCCTATTTCACTCGGTCGCGGCGGTTGACGGCGGAAATCAGCGCATTGACCGAGGCGGTGATGATATCGTTGTGCCGTCCGGCGCCCCAGACGATCTTGCCCGCTCCGTTGATGATGCCGACATAGGCCATCGCGTCGGAGGTGGAGCCCTTGGTCATCGCATGCTCGGTGTAGTTGACCAGCGTGTAATGGATGCCGGTCGCCTCCTTGACGGCATTCGACACCGCGTCGAGCCGTCCTGTCCCGACCGCCGTGGCGGGATGGGATTTTTCGTTCATTTTCAAATCGACCTCGGCAAAGATGCCGCCCCGGTCGGTGAATTTCACGCCGTCCACCCGGTAGGGGGTCAAGACATTGACATACTCACGGCAGAAGACCTCGTAAATTTCCTTGGGCTGCAGCTCGCGGTGCTCGTGATCCGAAATCCCCTTGATCAGATAACCGAAGTCCTCGCGCATCCTCGGG
>CAZVAV010000133.1:0-5927 GCA_964625135.1 uncultured Oscillospiraceae bacterium
CTTTGAAGTTGCTTGATGATCCTTAGAAAGGTGATGGCTATGATTATGTTGCGTTATTTATCTATTTTGTTAATAGCCGTTTTTATCGCCATATTTTACAAAATATTGATCTTAGCGAGAGTAAAACGAGTAAAGAAGCAGATTGAAACTGAAAAAGAAAAAGAAGACATTCTTAATTTTGCTATTAAATTAGAACGTCTTGTTGATAGTAAAAGAAAAGCCGGTGAGCTTGAAGAGTATAAAAAGATTGACCAATATCTTTCGCAATGCACTTGCCTAATTGAAGCTGGATCAGTAGATAATGTTCGAGTTGGGCAAATGAAGAATGATATTGAGAAAGATGAATTTTTGGACGAATTAAAACGATTGCCAGATAGCCTTTTAGGGTTAGTTGCTAAGCAATGTAGCATCAATCGGTCTACTTGGGAAATAAAAAATCCATTTTCAGCCAAAATTCATGATGCAAAAATTAAAGTATTATTCTTTGTTTTAAGATTATCTTTAGCTGTTTTGAAATATATGGAAAATCAAAGTACGGAAAAAATCAGAGAAAGCCAGATATCAGTCGAGGTGAAAAACTCAGGCATACTGAGAATCGCCTAGCTTGGCAAGTGATTGTAATCAATAAAAAGGGCGTCCAGCGATGGGCGTCCTTTTTGCACAAGGGGATGATAATATTGCCAAGCAAGCCGTTAAGGCGTTGCGCTCATCCGGGATGTCACGAGATGGTGCGCGGGGGATATTGCGAGACGCATCGACCAAAGCAAGCAGACGGCAGAGCGTCGGCACACCAACGAGGCTATACCTAAAGGAGAGGGGGAGCGCGAGATGCTGACAATGGGAGCGGCGGCCAAGGCGATTTGCGCGGCGTTGCACGAGCAATGGCCTGCGTGGGATATCCATGAGAGAATCTGTCCGGCGCAGTTTGAACGCCCGGCGGCGCTGGTGGAATGGCGTGCCGGAGAACGCCGGGTGATGAACCGGGCATTGTATGAGGAAACGGGAAAGGTCACGGTGAGCTGCTTCGGCGTGCCGGATGAATACGGCGCGGGGGACGCGGACGAGCTGACCGGGTATGCCGACACGGTACGGGGCCTGTTTTCGGCGGGCTTTTTACCGGCAGAGGGCCGCGCGGTGCGGCTGCGCGTCGGGGAGACGGTCTTTGAGGCCGACCGCTGCAAAACAACGCTGGACGTTTCGTTTGTCGAGGCGCTGCCCGAGGAGGATTACCCGTTGATGAGGGAGATTCACAGCAAAACGAGGGCTTAACCCCGAACTGCGAGCCTGAAAGCGGAATTGCATTAAACGACGAGCCGCTGCGCGAGGCGGTGGCAGGGATGCTTTGAAAAAGAAAAACGCCGCCCGGCTGGGCGGCGGGAGGAAACGATTTTAGTCGAAGATGCCTTTCCTTTTTTTCTGTTCGGGGCGGCGCTCGCCGCAGAAGGGGCAGAATGCAGAACCGTCGGAGAGGGGCTTGCCGCAATGTGGGCAGGCGGGCAGAACCGGCGCGGTGACCGGAACGAGGGGCTTGCCGCAGTTGCCACAGAAGGAATGATCGGGGGAGTAATCCCGCCTGCAGTCCGGGCAGGTGCGCAGGCCGTCGGCCTCGTAGAAGATGGTGTAAAAGTGAGAAATTATGTCTCCACAAGCTGTTACGTAACGAATTCGCTCTTGTCCAATTTCCTCCATGATAGAACGAAGAAGGACGGTATCGTAGAACATTTCTTTTTTGAGCGAATTCTTTGGAGGCGCGGGGTCTTCGGTTGTTACACGGATTGTTCTGGATTTTATCATTATAAACACCCTTTCTTTTTTCTTCGATCATATCACAAAAGAAAAGGGTTGGAAAGGAGAGAACGCGATGCCAAAAACGGGGATTGCACAGTGCCGCTGCTTGATGGCGGATCAGCATTCGGCGCTGGAGGAACGGCACGCCTATTTCGGGCGGGACGAGCCTGAAAGCGGAATTGCATGAAACGACGAGCCGCTGCGCGTGGCGGTGGCAGGGGTGCTTTGAAAAAGAAGAATGCCGCCCGGCTGGGCGGCATTGGGTTATTTCTTTCGGCTCAGGCGGGGCTTTTCCACCGGTTTGCCGCAGAAGCGGCAGAAGTTGGAGCTTTCAAACAGCGGCTTGCCGCAATGCAGGCAGGCGGGGCGTTCGGTTTCTGTGAGTGGGACGAGGGACTTGCCGCAGATGTGGCAGAAGGAGCTGCTGGGGGAGTAATCCCAGTTGCAGTCCGGGCAGGTGAGCAGGCCATCGGCTTCGTAAAAGACTGTACAAACAAGAGGAGTATCATGTGCGATAGAAATATGGCGTACTCGTTTTTCTCCGATTTCAGCGACGAAATCAAGCGCCGGGGCAATATGGTAAAAGGATTCACTGTCAAAAACATCAAAATTCTTCGGAGATGCCATATGATTCACACAAAACGATTTGGCCTTTAGCAAGGTAAACACCCCTTAGTTTATTTTCTTAAAGCATAACACAATAACAGCATTTTTGAAAGGAGGAACTGGAATGCCAAAAACGGGGATTGCGGAAAGTGGCTCAGTGATTTCGGACCAGCATTCGGCGCTGGAGAAACGGCACGCCCATTTCGGGCGGGACGAGCCTGAAAGCGGAATTGCATTAAACGACGAGCCGCTGCGCGAGGCGGTGGGACTGTTGGCGAGGATTGCCGGGAGTAGCGACGAGGAGGAGCGGCAGGGGTGGCTGGAACAGCTTTATACCTCGCAGGAGGAGAATAACCGGCTGGTGGAGCGAATTTGCCTCAAGGTGGAGAAGCTGCCCGAGGGCGGGTTTGCGGTGAGCGAGAGCGGCGGGGGGAGCCTGCTTTCCACGCTCAGCGACGTATTTGGGGTGATTGGTGGGCTGTCCGGCAGCGCGGTGGTGGGGTGGAAGGCGCTGAATTGGCTGGCAAAAGGCGCACCCACAAGCTGGTTTGCCAAGCATGTTTTGCCGAAGGCTCTCTTGGCGCGAGAGATGCTGCCTGTTGCCGGGCGGGGAATTATGCAGGCGGGAAAGGGACTATTTGCTGGGGTGGGGGTCGAGGGCGCGGCGGCGCTGGCTGTTCCGGGCGCTTTTGTCGCCGAAATGTATGCCCTTGGAAAGTACGCGGAAACCCAGCCTGAATTGATGGCGCTGGCCGAACAAAGCAGGGCCGGGCTGCTGACCGAATCGGATTTCAAAAGACTGGGTGACATCCCCGGACAGCGCGAGCAGTGGCTCGGCTATCTGGCGGGGCACGACGAGGAGCGATACTGGCTGGAACGAAGCCTCGGGGAAGAAAGCATGTCCTTTAAGAGGATAGACAAATAAACAGCGCCGTGCTATGATAAACACGGCGCTGCAACAACGGCAGGCGGTCGGCCACACCACCCGAAAGGGGGTGAGGCTTGTGCGAATTACGTTACATATCGGAGCCTTTACGGTGACGATTGTTGTAAAACGCAGAAACCGCCACCCTGGCCGGTGACGGTTTCTTGGCTTTGCTGAGATAGCTTGTAACTGACTGGGCTGACCGCTTGTCGCAGCGCCTTTTGTATTTTCATTATAGCAGGGCGGCGGAAAAAGTCAAGGAGGACTATATGGACGCTGCAAAGAGAGTATTATCCGGCACATGGGGCGAGGTTTGGCTTGAGGGTGAGAAGGTCTCGGAGTGCTACGGCCTACAGGCCAAAATCTCCTACAACAAGGAGGATGTCGCCCTCTGCGGGCAGATGGGAATTGACTACAAGGTCAAGTCCTACAAGGGGACAGGGAGCATCAAGATGCACAAGGTCTCCTCGCGGATGGCCAAGCTGATCGGCGAGAAGATCAGGGACGGGCAGGATGTTCGGTTTACAATCATTTCGAAGCTTGCCGACCCCGATTCCTACGGCGCGGAGCGGGTGGTGCTCAAAAACGCGGGGTTTGATGACCTGACGCTGGCCGATTGGGAGGCGGACAACCTTGGCAAGATCGAGGCGCCGTTCACCTTCACAAATTACGAATACCTTGACACGATTACGGAGGGTTAAGCGATGGAAAACGTGCTGGATTTGCTGCTGGGGATGGAAAAGGCGAAGCTGCCTGAGAAGTCGGTCAAGCTTAAGCGGCTCTCGAAAGCCTGTGGAGCGGATGTGGTGTTCACGCTGCGCGCGCTGCCCTATAACCGGGTGGCCGAGATTAAGGAGACCGCCTCGGACGATATGACGGTCGATATCCTGCTGGCGGGGGTGGTCTCCCCCAGCCTGCGGGACAAGGGACTGCTGGACAAGTACCACGCCCCGACCCCCGCCGAGCTGGTCAAGGCGCTACTGCTGCCGGGGGAGATCGAGGACTTGTCCCGCGAGGTGGAGAGGCTTTCGGGCTACCGCACCGCGACGGTCGAGGAAGTTAAAAAAAACTAAACGAAGACCCCCGGCTGATGCTGCTTTATTACCTGTTTCGGGAGAAGAACGTCATGCCGGGGGACTTTTATAAGATGTCGCCGGGGGAACGAATGGTCGTGACAGCGTTTTGTCAGAAGGAGATAGAAGACAGAGCGAAATAAAAAGAAAGGCCCGCCACGGGAAGGGCGGGCGAGAGGATCATCCATAGATTAGAGGGGCAACCAAGAAGGAAAGGGCGAAAAAAACAAACAAACCGCCGAAGCCGACAAGCAAGGCAGTTTATTTTCGTTGGTCATGATTTTATCCCCATGAGGTAAACTGGAGTGTCTGTACTGCGAAACCAAGGCCAATGATAAGCACGATCAAAATGAAGAGTATTAAAGCGCTTTGGTTTTTCAACGAAGCATCCCCTTCCAGACTATTTTATATTAAAATTTTAGCATTTTCAGGACCTAAAGTCAAGGAGGCTGAACCTTTGGGAAGAGAATTTAGCATTGCAATTTCCGCAAAAGACAACTTTTCGCAGGCGATTACGACGATGCGAAACGCCAACCAGCATTTCAACAAGGATTTGGAGGGGATGCAGGAAAAGTTAGACGCGATCAATAAAACCAAAACAATCCTCAAACTCGACACCGGGGAAGCAAAAAAGAACCTGACGGCGCTGCAAAAAGAATATGAAGCAGCTAAAAAGACGGGCGACGGAATGATCAGCGACGAACTGTTAAAAAAGCTGGATGAAGCGAATGAAGCCTACGAGCAGGCGCGTCGCAATCTTAGCCTGTTGGATAAAGAGGCAAAAATCACCGAAAAGTCTATGACCGATATGGGCGGAGCTCTTTCCAAGCTCGAGAGCAGAGCAGGAATTTCCGGCGGTGCGAAGGAGGGCTTTTGGGGTGGGATCGCGTCAGCTGGCGCCTTTAAGCTCGCCGGGGACACGCTCACCAACGTGGCGCAAACCTTTGTGGGTAGTATGGGAGACGACGCCAGTACATTGTTCTCAAGCCTGCTAAGCGGAGCGAGTTCCGGCGCGGCAGTAGGCACGGTTTTTGGTGGTGGCCCTGGAATCGGAACTGCTTTTGGAGCGGTGGCGGGCGCCGGAACCGGCCTGATCAACGGCGCGACCCAAATATTCAGCAAAGAAGACACCGCGTTTAAGGGTTATGTACAGGAGCAATACGGGTCTGTTCAGCAATATCAGGAGGATACCATCGTTGTGCGCGAGGATGCCGATATCGATCGGATTGCTTCGGAGCTGGCTAGGAAGCTAAAAGAGCAGCAGATGGTGAGCTGATGCTTGACACGACAAAAAGCGCCATGCTATGATAAGCACGGCGCTGTCACATACGGCAGGCGGTTAGTCACTTCCCGCGAAGGGGGGTGATGCGGATGGTTACATATGAGGGGCTTTTTGCTTTTACTATGGTTATCATCGGCATTGTAGCTCTTTTGAGCAAACAAAAATAACCGCCCTCACGACCAAATGAAGCGGTTATCTTTGTAACTGTATCTTTGGACTAACCGTCTGCTGACAGCGCCCTTTGTATTTTCAT
>CAZVAV010000134.1:0-5908 GCA_964625135.1 uncultured Oscillospiraceae bacterium
AGCCTTCATGAAGCGTCTGCGCCTTGCCGCCATCGAGACCCACGTGGCGGACGCGAGAACCTGTTGCCTGCACCCCGCATCCGCCACCCACCGGCAGATGACCGACGCGGAATTGGCCGCTGCCGGCGTTTCCCCCGATCTCGTGCGTTTCTCCTGTGGTCTGGAGGACGCCCGGGATCTGATCGCTGACATCGAGCAGGCGCTTGCACAGGAATAAGCGCCGCTCACCCTGCAAGGAGGTATCTGTATGTACGAACCGAATTACACCGATCTTTCTACAGTGGAGGGGGAGCAATACCGCAGCCCTCTCTACAAGCATATCGCCAAAACCTATCTGTGGATGTTTTTGGGACTGGCGACCACCTTCGCGGTAGGACTTTCGCTTTACATCAGCGGCTTGATTTTCTTCTTTTTTGCCGTACCCATGCTTTCCATCATCCTGCTGGTCGCCCAGCTGGTGCTGGTGGTCTATCTCAGCGCCCGGATTACCAAGCTGTCGGTGAATGGCTGCCGTGCGATCTTTATCGGCTACTCGGCCTTGACCGGGATCACGATCGGCGCGGTACTGACGGTCTATGGGGCTGGGATAGCCCTCTTCGCCTTTGCGGTCGCGGCGGTATTCTTCGGCAGCATGGCGGTGGCGGGACTGATCACCAAGCGGGATGTTTCGGGCTTTCGCTCGCTGGTCGTGTTTGGCCTGCTTGCCCTGCTCCTGATGCAGCTGGTCAACCTGTTCCTCGGGCTTGACGGCTTTGATACGATGATCTGCCTGCTCGGGGTTGCGATCTTCCTTGGCGTCACCACCTATGACGCGAAAAAGACCAAGGATTATTATTACGCCTTTGAGGGAAACGAGGAGCTTCTTGACAAGGCTTCGATCTACTCGGCGCTCAATCTCTACCTCGATTTTATCAACCTCTTCCTCTATCTGATTCGCTTAATCGGAAAACGCAGGTAATCGTCCAAAAGCGCGGCATTTCACAAAAAATGAAATGCCGCGCTTTTGGACAAATATGAAAGCGAGGAATCAGAATGAATAAAATATTGTTTATGCTTGTACCCTTTGTCATGTCGTTCGGGCTCATTGCGGTTTTCTTTTTTATTATGCGCTCCATTCGCAAACGAGGCGACGCGCAGGCGGAATATCTCTACCGCAAGGATCAGGGGCATTACTATTTTGACAACGGCAAGCTGGTGATCAATGTCGCGCCGCCGTATCGCCCGTGGACGGTGCTGGTGGACGAAATTGACCATGCTGTACTACTTTATGATTTGCTTTCGTTTGGCAAGAACACGCTCGGCTTTGAGATTGTCAAAAAGGATGGCACGGTAGCCAAGGGGCCGGGGTTTGTCGTGTATTCTCATCAGTTTTCGCTTGAGGATACACTGGGGGATTTGCAGGCTCACGGCGTACAGTGTCGGTCAGGTAAGAAAGGGATGCTCGGGAACCGGGCGAAATAGTGCGGATTTTTGGTAAAATGCGAATCGAGTGACACCTTTCGGTCGGCCATGATCCGGTCAAGCCGAAAAACGGCTTCGGCATATCAGCGCCGAAGCCGTTTTTGGTAACCGTGCAGTAAAATCTCCTGTTTCGCGTCTCAGGTTTTTGTCAAAGCTCTTTACCGGTGCTTGTTGATCGCCTGCTGATAGAGGTCGAGTAGATAGCGGGCGATGGAATCGCTGCTGCGCTCCTTGACCGAATCGCGCACCATTTGGGAAAGGCCGCCCCGCTGCTCCGGGGAGACGGCGGCAAGCTTGTGCAGGATCGTTCCGAACTCCTCCTCCGTTTCAAACAGATAGCCGTTGACGCCAACCTGGATTTGGTCGATGTTGTCGGGATCGAGCCACTGTACCACCGGCAGGCCGGAGGCCTGCGCCTCAAGCATCGAGATCGAATACATCTCCGACAGGGAGGCGGTGGCATAGGCGTTGCAGCAGGCATAATAGGGGGGGAGCTGCTCGTGCGGGATCGCGCCGGTAAAGATGACCCGGTCGCCGATGCCGAGCTGTTCGGCGAGGGAAATCAGGCTCTCGCGAAAGGGCCCGTCGCCGATGATCATCAGATAGAGGTTTGCGTCCTGACCACACTGGGATTTCCAAAGCCGGATCAGGTTGTCGACCCCTTTTTCCTTGCCGATCCGCCCGCAGAAGCAGGCGACAAAGGCATCGGTTGGGATGCCGAAGCGTTCCCGGATCGCCAGGCGCTGTGCGGGGGTAGTGGCCTCCTCGCTGTAATCGTCAAGCTCGACCGAGTTTGGGATGACGTTCACCTTGCGGTGTACCCCGGCATTGGCGAGATAGTCGACACATTTTTTTGAAGGGCTGGTCACGATGTCGGCCCGGCGGGCGATAAACCGCACATAATTATGCGAGACCCGCCGCGCGATGCCGGTGAGCGGACGGGGCGCGATATAATAAATGTAATCGTCATACATGGTGTGCAGCGTATAGATCAACGGAAGGTTTAATGCCCGCGCCGCCCGCACACCGGCGAGGCCGATCGAAAATTCCTGCTGGATATGGATGACATCAGGGCGAAATTCCTTGATGCGCTTCATCAGTGTCAGGCTGATCGGGCTGGAAAGGCCATAGCCGTAAATTTTTTTGACCTCCAGCGCGGGGCAGCGCAGCACCCCGTCCTCGAGAACATGCTCCTTGACTGTTTTATCGGCGGTGACAATCAGCACATCATGGCCGTTATGAATCAATCCCTCCCGCAGGATCTTTACATGGGTAACCACCCCGTTGAGGTAGGGAAGGTAGGTCTCAACAAAGATTGCGATTCTCATGGATGCTCCTCCTGATGCTGTTTGCTGTAAAAGCTTTTCCTAGTATACCACAGGGTATAAAAAAAACATAGTATCGATGTAAAATCCTGAAAGATTTTCTGGAGAAGCACCCCTTTGCCCCAAAGGGGTTTGAAATCACCGTCCGCTTCTAGTATAATAGAAGCTACCATACAAATGATGAGAGCGGGTGCCGTGCAATGATGAGTAAATTTGCAATCTCTTTGTCTAAGCTGATCAAGGATTTTAAACTGGAGACGATCTTTTTACCCTGTCCCGCGGAGGAGATCAACATTGCCAGTACCGAGGTCAATCGCCCGGGACTTCAGCTCGCGGGCTTTTTTGACGTATTTGACCATCACCGGGTGCAGATTCTTGGAAAAAGCGAGCTCAGCTATATCCATCTGCTTACGCCGCAGCTTGCCGTCGAGCGCTGCGAGCGGCTCTGCGCACTGCGTCCACCGGTCATGATCATTACCCGTTCGCTCGAGGTGCCGCCGATGCTTCTCGAGGCGGCACGGCATGAAAGCATCCCGTTGCTGCGCACGACCGAAAACACCTGCGATTTTATGTCCGCCGTCATTGCGCAGCTCAACGTTGACCTCGGGCCGCGGATTACCCGGCATGGGGTGCTGATGGAGATTTACGGCGACGGCGTGCTGATTCTTGGGGACAGCGGGGTGGGCAAAAGCGAGACAGCCATCGAGCTGATTGCCAGAGGTCACCGTTTGGTCGCCGACGACGCGGTCGAAATTCGCCGGATTAACGCGCATACGCTGGTTGGCACCTCGCCGGAGAATATCCGCCACTTTATGGAGCTGCGGGGCATCGGGGTCATCAACGCGCGGCGGATGTACGGAATGCGGGCGGTGAAAATTGCCGAGCGGATTCTGATGATCATCCAGCTTGAGCTTTGGGATGAGAAAAAGGCCTACGACCGTCTGGGGGTGGAAAACGCCCAGATGGATATTTTGGGGATTCCGATCCCCTGCGTCACCGTGCCGGTCAAGCCGGGGCGCAATCTTTCGGTGATTATCGAGGCGGCAACGATGAACCTGCGGCTCAAAAAGCTCGGCTACAGCGCGCCGCACGCGCTGATGAAGAGCCTGGGAATGCCGGAGGACGATCTTCCGCCACAGGAGACCCCCGAGCTGCACAGCTATTGGCAGTAAGAAGAATGCGGCCCTCTGTGGCCCCGGGAGAGATGCGGATGAACCAGATGACCCTCTTACAGCAAAAGCTTGCTTCGCTTGGCTGTGCCTGCCTTAGAGAGGAGCCGATGAGCCGGCATACCTCCTTTCGGATTGGCGGCCCCGCCGAGCTTTACCTGACCCCCGGCAGTCGGGAGCAGACGGCCGCGGCCATTGCCGCCTGCCGGGAGCTTGAGATCCCCTTTTTCCTGATGGGGAACGGCTCGAATCTTCTCGTTTCGGATGCGGGGCTTCGGGGTGCGGTGATCGCCTTTTCCCACCCGATGAGCCGGATTGTGCGAAGTCGAAGCGAAAATACTCTGACCGCCGAGGCCGGGGCGACCCTCTCCCAGCTCTGCCGCTTTGCGCAGAAGGAGGGGCTTTCCGGCCTCGAGTTTGCATGGGGAATTCCGGGAAGTGTCGGCGGCGCGGTGCGGATGAACGCCGGAGCCTACGGCGGCGAGATGAAGGACGTCGTGACCCGTGTGGAAGCCTTGTCCCCTGAAGGGGAGCCGCTTTCTATCCCGGCGGAGCAGGCATGCTTCGGCTATCGCAGCAGCCGGTTTGAAGCAGGGGAGATTGTCTGCGGGGCAACCTTTGCCCTGACCCCCGGCGATCCAAAGGAAATCGAAAGCGTGATGGCGCAAACCCTGCAAAGGCGGGTGGAAAAGCAGCCGCTCGATTATCCCAGCGCGGGCAGCGCGTTTCGGCGTCCGCCGGGACAGTTTGCCGCCGCGCTGATCGATCAATGCGGCCTGAAGGGCTTTTCGGTCGGGGGCGCACAGGTAAGCGAAAAGCACGCCGGCTTTGTGATTAATACCGGCGGCGCAACCTGCCGGGATGTCCGGGCGCTGCTCGAGCAGGTGTGTGCCGAGGTGCAGCGCCAGACCGGGATTCTTCTGGAGCCGGAGATTCAATTTTTAGGCTGCTGACGGCTGAAATCAGCCGGGAAGGAGTGATTCGATGGAGATATTGATTGTGACCGGCCTTTCGGGCGCGGGAAAGTCGCAGGCGCTTCACGCGCTGGAGGATATCGGCTTTTTTTGTGTCGATAATATCCCCGCTGATCTGCTGCTCGATTTTCTGGAGCGATGCCAAAAAGCCGATCGGGCAGAACGCTTCGCAGCCGTCTTTGACGTGCGCAGCAGCATCTTTTCGGGAAGCGTCGGCGAATCGATCCGGCGGCTGACCGAGGCGGGTCTTTCGGTCAAAATCCTCTATCTGGACGCGACCGATGATGTGGTTCTTCGCCGCTATAAGGAGACCCGACGCCCCCATCCGCTGATTCAGGGGGAGATTTACACCGTCGCGCAGGCGCTTCTGGCCGAACGCCGGTTGCTTGCTTCGGCGCGAGAGCAGGCCGATTACCTGATTGACACCTCGAACCTGAGCACCGCACAGCTGCGGGAGCGGATCATCGCCCTCTTTGGCTCGCCCGGAACGGCGGTGATGACCGTGACGATTCTTTCCTTTGGCTATAAGCACGGGATTCCGGCGGACGCCGACCTCGTTTTTGACGTCCGCTGCTTGCCCAATCCCTTTTACATTGCGACGCTGCGGGAGTTGACCGGCTGCGACGCCCCGGTTTTCGACTACGTCTTTTCCTTTGAAGAAGCCAACGGCCTTTATGCCAAGCTTCATGCGCTGATCGACTATTCGCTTCCGCTCTACAAGCGGGAGGGAAAGAGCAGCTTGACCATTGCCTTCGGCTGTACCGGCGGACACCACCGCTCGGTTTCCTTTGCCCGCAGGCTCGCCAACGAGCTCACCGAGCAGGGAGAGCAGGTTGTATTGATGCACCGGGATTCCAAACGGTGACCGACGGCGCCCCCATGACGCGGGGATCAAGATAGGGAAGGAGGGCTTGAATTTGTCCTTTGCCGCGCGAATTAAAGAGGAGATTTATCAGGGTAGGCCGGCCAAGAAGCCCCA
>CAZVAV010000135.1:0-5871 GCA_964625135.1 uncultured Oscillospiraceae bacterium
CCTGACCGCTTCGGCGATCTCGTCGACCGAGAGGGAGGGGCGCAGGCTGTAGCCCCGCGAGCGCTGGAGATAGGCGACCGATGCCGTGGGGGCTGCTTCGGCGGCAGCCTTCAGATCAATCGTGCCGTCCTGTAGCTCGATCTGGCGATACGCTACCCCCCAGTCGGCGAGAGAGCCGTCGTTGCGGCCGTTGTCCCGAATGCCGATCACTTCCTCGAGGGTGTCGTAGGGCTTTCCAGTCAGCGAAAGCAGAACGTCGCCCGGACGCAGCAGTCCAAACAGCCCTACGGTGAGGGCATGGGTGCCGGACACAAAGCTGTGGCGTACCAGCGCGTCCTCAGCACCGAGCGCCGAGGCAAAGACTGCATCGAGTGCATCACGACCCATGTCGCCATAGCCATACCCGGTTGAGCCGCTCAGGTGCGCGGTGGAAATTCCGTTGTCGAGAAAGGCCTTGAGCACCTTCATGCCGTTATGCTGCTCAACCGCCTCAATGGCTGCAAAGGCGTCCTTTGCCTTCTGCTCGGCGCGCTCGGCAAGCGTCAGCACCGAGGGATGGATGGAAAATGGCGTTTCGATCATTTTGGATACTCCTTTATTTTTGCATTGGCTGCCGCAAGCTTCCTCATTTGGCGGTAGCAATCAGAAGGGAACGGTCGGTTGGAACAAAGCCTGTCCGCTGATAAAAGGAGAGCAGCCCCGCGTTTTGAGCGGCGGTTACGAGAACAAGTCCACGCGCCGAACAATCGGACGCGACGGCGGTAAGTAAGCGGCCGCCCACCCCGCGTCCTCGCGTCAGCGGAGAGACGGCCACCGAGGAAAGCCAAGCATAGCCGCCGCCGATCGCCGAAAGGCAGGCGGTGGCCGTGCCGTCGAGCAGATACACCTTGGCGCATCCGCGATTTTGCCGCCGGGTCAGGTCGGATAGCCACGGCAGGTATTCGGCTTCGGCGGAAAAACGCGCGTCCCCTTCACAGAGCAGCCGAAAGACCGTTCGCATCTGATCCGACGCATCCGCGGCGTCTGCCGTTTTGGGAACCGGCGCGGCAGGGGAGCGTGCCAGCATGGGATATGCCTCGCACTGCCATCCCCGTGGCGGAGCAAAACAATCGTCCAGACCCTCAATACGGGTTGCGCCAAGCAGCGAAGCAAACTCGGCGAGCTCATGAGAATCACAGCGCCCTGAAAGCAGCAGTGTTGTCCCAAACAGGCAAAGCACCCCGCCCTCTTCGCTGCGATAGCAGCCGGCTCCAAGCTCGGCATAACAGTCGAGGATCGTTTCAATCCGGCATCCGAGCCGGGGCTCGGGGCAGGGGGGAGGACTTTCGGAGGAGAGCAGACGGATCATAGCGCGGCCAGCGGGCCGATCAGGACGAGAAGCAGTCGCTCGGCGTCCTCGATGTCCCGAACCGCCGCCACGGTGGAGCCGCTGTGCAGATAGCGGCAGGGAACCGAAAGAGCGAGCGGGCGGGCTCCGTCTCCGGCGCGGCAGACGGCACGCGCCTCATTGCCGCCATAGACCCCTTCCTTGGTCTGAACAGGAATCGAGAGACGGCGCGCGGTTTCAAAGGCGAGCGCAAAGAGCTCCCGGTCATAGAGAGAACCGCGATCGGCGAACGAGACGACCGGCCCCTTGCCCAGCGAGCAGACAATTTTATCGGACGGTGCGCCGTCGACGTCGCCCGCGGTGGTCGTTTCGAGGATCACGGCAATTTCCGGATTGGTTGCGTGGGCAGCCGCCGTTGCGCCAGAAAGCCCCGATTCCTCCCCGCAGGTAAAGACGCCGGTCAGTGCCCACGGGCAGTCTGAGAGGAGCAGCCGCAGCAGCAACGCACAGCCAACCCGATTGTCGAGTGCCTTGGAAAGCAGCATCCCTTCGCCGAATTCGCAAAATGGCTCGTCGAAGGTGACCGCATCCCCCAAAGAGACGACCGACGCCGCCTCATCGCGGGAGGACGCGCCGATGTCGATCATCAGCCCTTCGGCTTTCAATGTGGCTTCCCGCTCGGCGGCATCCATATGATGCCAGGCCTTCGCGCCGATGACGCCGGGAATCTCGCCGTCGCCGATCCGCACCCGGCGGCCGTGCAGCACCAGCGGGTCAATGCCGATGGGATGAAAACGGAGCAGCCCTTCGGCGGAGATGTGGGAGATAAGCAGCCCCACCTCATCCATATGGGCGAAGAGGACGATTTTTTTGTTGGGCGCCTTGCCTGACTTTTTGACGATCAGGTTGCCGAGCGGGTCGGTGCTGACGCTGAGCCTCGCACCGCTTTCTTCCATCTCTTTTTCCAGAAATTTTCGTACCCGACCCTCGTCGCCTGAGATCCCCCTGATTTCGCAGAGGGCGCGGATCAATTCGGTCAGATGCTTCATGCCAATCCCTCCTCGATCGTTTTAGCGAGCAGGCGGGATGTCTGCTCCAGATCGCAGAGCGCGACGATCTCTCCCGCCGTGTGCATAAACCGCAGCGGAATCGAGAGAAGACCGGTTTTGACGCCCCCTCGGGAAATGGCGATATGGTCGGCGTCGGTGCCGGTGCGAGAGCCCATCACCTCGGCCTGAAACGGAATCTGATGCTTTGCGGCAATTTCAGCCATCCGCCGGGAAAGGGCGCGGTCGAGAATGGGGGCGTAGCCGATCATCGGCCCCTTCCCGATCTCGGCGCAGTCCTCCGGGCGGTCGTCGGAGGTGACGCCAAACGAAACATCCACCGCGAAGGCGTAGTCCGGCGCAATCGTATAGGCGGCGGTCGCGGCACCTGCGGAGCCGACCTCCTCCTGACTGACCAGCGCCACCACAATTTCAGCGGTTTTGCAGCTCGCCAGCAGCTTGGCCGCTCCAATGACGGCGGCGCAGCCCGCCCGGTCGTCAAGGGAAGCCGAGGCAACACGGTCACCCAGCAGCCCGGTTAGCGACCCGTCCAGTGTGATCCGGTCGCCGTAGCGAAGCTTTTTTCGGGCCAAATCCGCTCCCATGCCGACATCGACCACCAGCCGGTCGGCCTTGGGTGGGGTAGAGCTTCCGTCCGAGAGGTGCGGCGGGGTGGCAAGCACCACCCCGGGCAGCGTCTCCTTTCCCTCCCCGGTCGCGTGGACGGTGACCCGCGCACCCGAGAGGCTGCGGCGGTCGAGACCGCCGCAGGGAGCGGCTTTGATAAAGCCTCGGTCGGTGATCTGCGTCACCATCATGCCGATCGTGTCAAGGTGAGCGGTCAGCATAACCCGGGGCAGGTTTTGCTGCGCCGGTTTAATGCGGCAGATGACGCTGCCGAGCGGGGAGATCGAAACCTCTCCGAGCGGAGAAAGGAGACGGGCGGCGATGTCCGCCGCCCCGCCCTCGTCCCCTGCGACGCCGGGAGCGGCGCAGAGCAGTTCTAAATCATTGAGCATCGGTACCCTTCCTTTATCAGAGGGCGCGAACCAGTTCCTTGAAGTGGCGTCCGCGCGCCTCGAAGTTTTCGTAGGCGTCAAAGCTGGCGCAGGCGGGGCTGAGGATCACCACATCGCCGCTGCGTGCCGCGCTGTTGGCGAGCCGAACCGCCTCGGTAAGATCGGCGGCTCGTTCGATGACCAGCCCGCTTTGCGAAAAGCCCTCCGCGCCTTTTACGGCTGCTTCGATCCGGTCGGCGGTCTGCCCGGTGAGAATCAGGTGCTTGACCCGCTCCAAAAGCACGGGAACGAGCGGCTCAAACGAAAGATTCTTGTCATAGCCACCGGCAATCACGAGCAGGCGCTCATCAAAGCTGCGCAGCCCCGCCATGGTACGGGTGGGGGAGGTGGCGATCGAGTCGTTATACCAGCGAACCCCGTTTTTGTTGCGGATAAACTCAATCCGATGCTCGACCCCGGCGAAGCTGCGTCCCACTTCGCAAATCTGCTTGGCGGTAGCCACTCCCCATGCGGCGGATGCGGCGGCGAGAAAGTTTTCAACATTATGCAAGCCGGGCAGCTTGAGCTCGCTGCGGTTCATCAAAAAGACGGCGCGGCCATGGACGCTGTGGTAGAGGTCGCCCTTTTCATCCATCCAGCCTCCGTTTTCCACCGGATGCCGGCGCGAGAACCACCGAAGCTGTCCGCGCACATCCTCGGCAAAGGCCGCGGCCTTGTCGCTGTCGGCCGAAATGACCGCGCGTGAAAAGCCATCCTGATGCAGCACGACGTTGCGCTTGGCAAAGACATATTCGTCCATGTCCCGATGAACGTCGAGATGGTTCGGTGAAATGTTGGTCACGACCGCTACGTCGGGAGAGCAGCGCATCGAGAGCAGCTGAAAGCTGGAAAGCTCGATGACGCAGAGGTCGTTTTCGGTGACGAGGTCAAGGGTCGAAAGCAGGGGCTTGCCAATGTTGCCCCCGAGATGAACTGTTTTTCCGGTTGCGCGGAGCATATCGGTCAACAGGCTGGCGGTTGTGGTCTTTCCGTCCGATCCGGTAATGCCATAAACCGGGCAGGGGCAGATCTCCATAAAGATTTCCAGCTCGCTGGTGACCACCTTGCCACGGCGGCGTGCTTCCACCAGCTGTGGGGTCGAAAAGGGAAGACCCGGGGTGCGAAAGATAATTTCGCCATCGAGATGCTCCAGATAATCCTCACCGAATGCCAGTGATACGCCCGCTTCCCGCAGCCGCTGGAGCTGCTCGGGGCGGAGCTGGTCGGTGCCGCGCTGGTCATGCACCGTCACCTCGGCGCCCGCTGCCGCCAGACGAAAGACCAGCTCGGCGTTGCTGACGCCGAAGCCGATGATGTCGATATCCTTTCCTTCCATCATGCGAAAAAATGTTTTGTTGCTATAATACATTGCGTTGACCTCCCATCATCTGTCAAGTCATTGGCCATTTAATTTTTTGCAGCCGTGGGAAAATTTGGCCGGACACAGCCGGGCATCGGAGCAAGTCCGACCCAGAAAGGCTCTCGTTTGCACAAGGCGGGCGAAGCAAAGAGAAAAGCTGCGAGATACATTGTAGATATTATAGCGTTTTTTGAGGATAATATCAATCTCTACCGGTTCCCGACATCTTTTTTACAAGGTTTGCGTATAATAAATCAGGCAATCCCGCCGATAGCCGCATCGTGGATCGAATACGGCCTTTTTTCGGTTGGCGATAAACAGCGGGAAGACCCCCGCTAAGGAGTGAAATGATATGGCAATTTATCAGCAGAATGATTCGTCCGATTACGAGCGTCTCTCCGGGTGGTTCGAGGTGGAAGGTGATATCGACGATTTTATTTTTTATGTCGAAGTCCCCAACCCAAGCGAAAAGTGAGAGCGGTCGCCCGGCGACCGCTCTTATTAATCCGTCGATTTGGCGGGTCGTTCCCCAAAAGCCGCGGTTTCCTTTGGCCTGTATTGGCCGGGAAGCCGCGTTTTTGCATTCAGCCGATGCTCGTGCTTGCCGCTGTTGATCCGGTAAAGGCACGGAGCCTTTGCTCCAGGCGAACGGCGTCGTGATAGCCGAGCTGTGCGGCGGCGGCCAGCCGTCTGGGGTCGTGCTCAAAGCGGTCGATCGAGAGCGGTTGATCGGGGGCGACGATCAAAACCTGTCCCGTTGCCTCGGCGGCGCGCAGATCGTCGAGGGTTCGGTTGTAGATCAGGTACCGGCGGTCGAGCAGCTCGATGAGGGCGGGGTATTCCCGATACATGGTGCGGTAGATCGGACGCAGCCCCTCCCGATTCTTTCGGTAAGCACGATCGCGGGTCAGCACCACCACGAGCCGGTCACAGCCATCGGCAAGCGCCCTTCGGAATGGAATCGGATCGGAGGTGCCGCCGTCGAGAAAAAGTCCGCCGCGAAACGGTACCATCGGTGAGAAGCAGGGGATGGAGGAGGAAGCGCGCATCACGGTGGTGTCATGATCCAGCGCCTCCTTT
>CAZVAV010000136.1:0-5865 GCA_964625135.1 uncultured Oscillospiraceae bacterium
TGTGGACAGGTACACCGATATTCGGGAGCTGACACCCGAAATTGTGCGGGAGTTTGTTGACAAAATTGTGGTGCATGAACGCTCCGAGCCGTGGAAGAAGAAAAACTATACGCAAGAGGTTGAGGTGTACTTCAACTTTGTAGGTAAGGTTTAAAGCAAAAGAAAAGCCGTAGGACTTCAACATCCTACGGCAAATCTTAAAAACCGAAAACATCCTTATTGGACTGGGGCATTTCGTCCCCCTTTTTTTCAGATGGCTGAAGCCTCGCTTGACTCGAAGATTTCCTCCAATGTGCGAAATAAAATCTGCGGCTCAATCGGCTTTGCCAGATGGGTATTGATTCCGGCTGCTTTGGATTTTTCCACATCTTCATCAAAAGCATTGGCGCTCATCGCCACGATCGGAATCGTTTTTGCGGTTTCCTTGCGCATTTGCCGGATGGATTTTGCGGCCGTCAGGCCGTCCATCACCGGCATCCGGATATCCATCAGAATCGCGTCAAAATACCTTGCAGGCGCTGTTGCAAAAGCTTCAATTGCAACCAGTCCGTTTTCGGCCACCTCAACCTCAATGCCTTTGGATGTCAGCAGCCGTTTTGCAACCTCAATGTTGAGCAGGTGATCCTCCACCAAAAGGATGCGCTTTCCGGTAAAATGATAAGCTGCCTCAACCGGCTTCTGCTTCTCTTGCGCCTTCCGGTGATAGACGGTTTCAAAGGCGGAGCAAAGCGAGGACTTGAAGAGCGGCTTTGAAATCAGCAGATTGACACCGGCCTGCTTGGCCTGCGCCTCAATCGCGACCCAGTCGTAAGCGGTCATAATCAGGATGGTTACCTCAGGACCCGCGATTTGACGGATCCGGCGTGCGGTTTCAATGCCATCCATCTCCGGCATTTTCCAATCCACCAGAATCAGGTCAAAAAACTCTTGATGATCCCATTTCTTTTGCACCAGCTCTACCGCGCGGTAACCGCTGTCCACCCATTCTGCTTTGGTTCCCATTTCTGATAAAATATGTTTCGTGTGTTCACAAATGGTAATTTCATCATCCACAATTAGCGCGCTCAATTGGCTCCAATTCATCTGCGTTTTAATTTTTGTGTGCAATTTTGCTTCTTCACAAAGCTCCAGCGCCACATCGACCGTAAATTCTGATCCAACCCCCACAATGCTGTTGACCGAGATGGTGCCTCCCAGCATCGTTACCAAGTTTTTTGAAATAGCAAGTCCAAGGCCGGTGCCGCCATAAGGCGTGGTATTGCCCACATATTCCTGCTCAAAGGGCTCGAACAGCTTCTGAAGGAATGCCTCCTTAATCCCGACGCCGGTATCATTCACCGTAAAGCGCAGATAGGCTTTGCCTCCTTCGATCCGGCTTTGATGAACCATAAACTGAACCTTACCGCCTTTGGGGGTAAACTTGACCGCATTGGTGATCAGGTTGATCAGAATCTGCTGCAGCTTCATCGGATCTCCCAGATAGACGTCCTCGGTAAAGCTGGTAAGGATGCAGTCATAGCCCACGCCCTTCTCGGCGGCAAGCTCGTAAGCAATGGTGTTAATTCCCTTCAAAAATTTTTCAAACAGAATTTCTTCCTTCCTGACCGAAAGCTTGCCGCTTTCAATCCGGCTCATATCCAGAATATCGTTGATAAGCGAAAGAAGATATCGGGCTGAAAGACCCACCTTGGAAATACAGTCGGTCACCTGCTCCGGATTTTGCACGCACTGCGCCGCAAGGGTAGACATCCCGATAATCGCATTCATCGGTGTGCGGATTTCATGGCTCATCCGGGAAAGAAAATCGCTCTTTGCGGTGCTGGCTTGCTGTGCCATGGCAAGGGCGTTGCGCAGCACCTCTCTTTGCTGCTCCTGCTGCTCGAAGAGCTGACTGATATCCGAGCGAATGAGAATGATTGCGGAATGGCTTTCATCCAAATAGGCAAACTGCCACTTTTTCCGATACCGGATCTGACCGTCAAGCAGGGTAAAGGAGAAATTATAGATCGCTGCTTTTTCCAATTTCCGTTGGATATTTTCAATACGAAACGCGGCATGGGCTTCTTCCTTCTCTTCGCCGATATACCGCTCCACAAATCCATTCATGACCTCCACATAGGGTTCATTTACCCTCAGAGACATCCGATTTTCATAAACAGAGTCGCGAACACAGCGGAGCATGCCGGTTTTAGGTGAGATCAGCGCCAGCATTTCATACCCGATATCAACAATTTTGTCTACGATGATTTTCATGGTTTTTTCGTTGTCGATGTCATAGGAATACATGAAGGATTTAATGTCCCCGGTTTCCGGATCCTGATAGGTTTTTACAGAAATATTGACCCAGATGACGCGTCCATCCCACACCTTGCGCTGATAATCCAAAGAATCATGACGATCTCCGTTTTCAAACGCCAAAAGCACCCTGTCGCGATCGAGCATCCGCCGCATACTCTCCTGCTGCTCCGGTGTAAAAGCGGTAAGCACCAATGCCTCGGCGCTCTGGTCGTAGCTCATCCCCTCGTGCGAGATTCCCACGCCCGGCTTTGCCACATAGCTCTCGACCCAATTTTGTGTCAGATTGGAGCGAACCTTTGCCAGCAGATTATCGCTTTGCACCGCTTCGAGATACCGCATTTCATCGTTGAATCGCTTCTTGGAATGAATCAGCTCGGTAACATCCTCGCCGATGGCGACGCCAAGAAGGGGATTGTCATCGGCATCAAAGACAACGGAATAGGTGATCCGCTGCCATTCCATCGAGATTTTGCTTTTATCGTAGTGAATGACCGCAGCTGCGGATTTTTCGCCCCGCTCCAACGCTTGATGCAGCGCGATAAAATCATCCACGCTTTCCGGCATAACATAGCCTCCGGCAAGAATTGCCCGGTAACCGCCGCCCTGTTTTCTTTCAAGGACAACCTCGGAAGCATTGTAATGATAGCTTTCAAAAATGCCATAGCGGATGTCATAGGTCCAAAGCGAAACAGAAGTAGAAGCGAGGGCCAGCTCCATCTGCTGCTTGCGAACGGCCGTCTGGGTCTCCTCAGTGATATTTCGGCCGACGCCAACCGTGCGCAAGACGTTCCCATCGGAATCCAAAAGGTTGGTGTAGATAATCCGTTCACACCACCAGCCGCTTCCATCCTCCTTCCAAAACCAAATATCCTTCGAGACCTCGCGTTCTCCCGCCTCTACCAATCGATAGAGCTCTCTGAAATCAGAAATACTTTCTTCCTTGATATAGCCCATCCGGATCGTTGTCTCTACAAAATCCGGGATCACCGCCTCAAAGCCGGGATGCGCCTCCGCGGAACGTTTCGTCTGATAAAGAGTATGCGTTTGGATATCGTAGCTCCATAGATTGATGTTGGTATTGCGCAACGCAATGCTTGACATGGTCTCCTTTTCCAGCAGATCCATCTCAATTTTCTTTTGCCGGGTGATATTATGGAAAATACACTGGAGAAGGGGAGCGCCGTTGTCTTCCCCAATGGTTCTTCCCTGAAGATGAACCCACACGATTGAGCCGTCGCGATGGGATTTGCGAAAATCGAAATCGGCGATTGTATTGTTTTGGATGGCCAAGCGAAGCTCCCGCACGACCATTTCAGCATCGGCGGGATAGATCATTTTTGCGGCGTCCTCTTTGATCAGCTCTTGATATTCCGCTGTGGTGTACCCGGTCAGGGCGGGAACCCCATCCGAAAAGTAGACCGTCTCAAACCTGTCTGACACCCGGTAAATCGCCACGCCGCCGGGGATATTTTGAATGAGCGCTTGATATCGCAGGCGCTCGTTTTGTACCGAACGGATGGCTTCCATCTTTTCCGTAATGTCCCGCCCGGTGGCCACGGTGCGCACCGGTCGCCCGGCGCGATCCAATTCGGTCGTATAGCAGATCTCCTCCCACCAGTACTCCTTACGAATGGGATCGTAGGTGCGAAGCACCGCGTTGACCCTTTTTTCTCCCGAAAGGACACGATCAAAGGTCTGCCGGGCGATGCTTTCATCGTCCGGGTGGTAGTGCTTTGTGTCAAACAGGCATTGCGGAAAGTCTTGGTATGTATTGGCGCTGCTGGCCCGGCAACGGGAGGAATGAATCGACTGATATGCGATGCGATTCGGAATGTCCCATTCCCAAATCGAAAGGTCATTTCCCTCCACCGCCTTTTCCAGCAGCTCACGCATGTTGCGTTGATTTGTGATATCGGTATAATTGATGTAGTAACAGAGCTGCTTGCCCAGCTTTCGCACAATGCCATTGACCGCAATCGTCCTGAAATGACGTTTATCGAATGAAATCCGATAAACGTCAGAAAAACACGCACCGTCCTTTGCGCTGGAAAAATACAGCGCCCGGGCACGCTGCTGTTCCTCGGGATGAATCCCACCGAACACATCCTCGCCGTATTGGGCGAGCAGGGTTTCCCGGTTCTGATTAGCCATGCGGCAAAAACTGTCGCTGACAGACTTCAGCGTAAATTGCCGGGTGGCTTCATCCAGCGTCAAAATACAAAAGCCGCCGTCGAAAAGGTCAAGCGCAGCCTGTAAATTCATTTTGTCCTGCTGTGCATCGGTTACGTCGCTGATCAGGCAGGCAAGGGTGTCGTCGTCCAAGCGGTCGTAACGAAAATTCAAATATCGCTCTCGAATCGCATCGTATTCAATCACGGAAACGTCTTTTTTCTGTGGTGAGGCTGCATTGTCAAAATTTTTCCGGACATCCGACAGGGGAAAGAGTGCGCTGTAGCGGCTCCCGATCAAGCCTTCCGGCTCGACGTTCATGAGCTTGGACAGACTGAGGTTTGCATACACAAATTCAAAATCGACCGTCTTTGTTCCGGGTTCTTTGAGAATCTCCAGAATGCAAAATGCATACGGACAATCATCATAGCAGATTTTATAGTGCGTCAGCTTTTCCCGTATCGTCATTCCCAATGATCCTCCAATTTTGAATTTGCAAGAGATCCTGTTCCCGTCAAATGAATTTTTTATCACAGCCTACAGAAGAATACTGTTATTTCTTGCGAAGTTTTCCATTTCGCAGAAACGCTCCTTTTCAGAATACATGGCTTGATCCGCAATCTGCAGCATTTCTTCCAACCGGCTTCTGTCCGCTTCAAATTTTTCAGCATAGCAATATCCAAATTCCGCATGGGCGCTGATCTGATTATTTTCACCGTATCGGACGGTTTCTATCGCACGGCGCATCCGCTCAATGGCTTTTTTCACCTGCTCCTCGCTGCATTTGGTCAATATTACAATAAATTCGTCTCCGCCATACCGAATCACCGAATCGTGCTGCCGGATAACACGGGAAAGAGCCTTCGCCACTCCCATCAACACATTGTCGCCGGTGGCATGTCCAAATTGATCGTTGATCCGCTTGAACCCCCGCAAATCC
Organism: uncultured Oscillospiraceae bacterium; assembly: GCA_964625135.1. Classification (GTDB taxonomy): domain Bacteria; phylum Bacillota; class Clostridia; order Oscillospirales; family Ruminococcaceae; genus Yanshouia. Next base: position 5,408 of record CAZVAV010000136.1, read on the forward strand.
AACAGAACAAGGGCAATCACCTGCGCCGCTTCACTTTTGTCGCGATGTAAAAACAGCATTTCATAGAAGTACCTGCGGTTATAAACCGAGGTCAACTCGTCGCAATATATTTTTTGCTGTGTTTCTTCCATCAACTGGCCGATCGATTTTCCCCCGACCTGCGACAGCAGAAGATGATCTGAAACATGGCTTGCAATCTCCAAAATCACTTTATACAAAATTCCCGCGTTATCCTGCACGGTGATTGGATTAGAAACGACATAAAAAATATTACTTTTAACGAACTCGTATTTTGTCATCCGGCAGCCGCCCTTTACAGCGCAAATGCTGCTGCAATTTTCGCAGCGTGTGGCTTTCCCCCAAATGCGATAGCAGGAATAGGGTTCCCATATCGCCGTGCCATCTTCTGAAAAAGTTACCAGCGCGGTCTGCTTTGGATCAACAATCCGGACTACATC
>CAZVAV010000137.1:0-5852 GCA_964625135.1 uncultured Oscillospiraceae bacterium
AAACGACTCCTTGGTGGTTCCGCTCGCGCTGCTTAGCCCGCGCAGATGCTCCGCATTCTTTACGCTTTTATCAAAAATCGACCCTAAAATCCTTGCAACAGTGGGAATTATTCTCATTATGGCAGGGGCGTTCACAACGATTATGAGGGTGGTCGGCGGGGTTTTGTCGCTGCTGTCAGGAGCCGGGATTATTACCGCGGCAACCCAAGCGTCATTGATGAAAACCACAACGATCATTGTCGGGGTGGTCGTTGCGCTGATTGCGCTGCTTGCGATTATTACTGTGCTCTGCGGCAAAGAAAAGGAGCTGGGCGAAGCCTTCAAGAGCATCGGCGATTCGACCAACAGCTTCCAAAAGCAGGTGCAGGGCAATGTCGACCGTGCGCAGAACCGCCGGTATGCCATCGGCACCCTTTCGGCTCCGCACGGACTGGCGTGGGTTGGGGAGCGAGGGCCCGAGCTGGTCGAGTTTTCGGGCGGCGAGCGGGTGTATACCGCAACACAATCTGCCGCGCTGGCCGCCGCGTCGGGGGGGACGCGCAATATCGAGGTACATAATCACAACCGCATCGACGCCGGAAATCTGGCGCAGGTCTCGCGTTTAATTGAGCTTTTAAGCGGCGAAAGGCAGAGTATGCGAATGGGCTACGCGGGGAGGTAGAGAAAATGGCGGTTTCTGTTTCCATTAGTCCGGAAATCGAAGCGTATCGAGACTATGACCAATTGGTAGCGCATGACTATCAGTTTCTGGTTATCAAGGACGACACGCAATACTATACGCCCTACATGGGTACGCTGAAATGGTCAGCCCGGCTCAGCGACGACACGACGATCAGCGGAAAGAAGGAATATACCGGTCTTAGCTCGACCTACTATCCGCCGTGGGTTGATATCACGATTCCAGCAAACACCTTTCCGGCGGGCGCAATGGTAAGCTTTACCATGACGTTCTATTACAAAATCACGGTTAACGGGGTCACGGGCGACAATATACAGTCCTACTACAGCCCAAATTTTTTTACCGTCTACCCACCCCGTATCAGCCGCCACATACCGGATGCAGGCACGTATATCAACGACCGGGAAAGCAATCGTTTTAGCTGGGAGTTGAGATATACCCGGAATGACGCTTACGGGACGATCAAATTTCCGCAGGCCTCGGCGGTGCTCCAGTGGCGGGACGGGGCGGCGGGCGCGATTCGATCGATCAATGTTTCCGGCGCGACGCAGGAGGTAGAGATTCCGGCAAGCACCTTTCCGGTGGCGACGGCGGCGTTGCAGTGGCGGGTAACCGCCACGATGACCGACGGGGCACGAGCAGAATATTCCGATTGGCAGACACTGACCACGGTGGACAGCCTGTCGACGGCGCGGATCGCAGCCCCGAACGGGGCGTATTTGACCGGCAACGAGCCAAACAGCTTTTCGTGGGAGCACGTCGTTGCAACCGGCACCGCGCAGACCAAGGCGGAGCTGCAATATTCCTCCAACGGCGGCGGGAGCTGGACGGCGCTCAAAACAGTGACCGGCGCGGCGAAGAGCACGATCATCGCGGCGAACACGCTGCCGGGCGGAAGCCTGCTCTGGCGGGTGAGAACCTATAACTCGGACAGCGCGGCGGGAAGCTGGAGCACGCCCGCCGCCCTCGTGGTTTGGGCCGCGCCCCGTGCCCCCGGTCTGCTGCCGGTCGACCCGGTTCCAAGGCCGCTGATCCGCTGGCAGTCCGCCGAGCAGCAGGCGTTTGAGGTTCGAGCGGGGGACTGGTCCTCTGGGCCGGTGTTCGGCACGGCAAAGGAATACCGCGTCCCCGTGTGGCTCGAAAATGGGACGCGGGTCATCGGGGTGCGGGTGCAATCCTCGCTCGGGCTGTGGAGCGAGTGGGCAAGCCTGACCATCACGGTGGCAAACGTCCCGCCGGGGGAGGTCAAGCTATTCGCCCGGGGCATTGAAAACGGGGTGCGGCTCTCATGGGCGGGGGGCTGCGCCTCGTACCTCGTCTACCGCGACGGGGAGGAGATCGGGGAGACAACCGAAGTGAGCTGGGAGGATTGGCTGGCGAACGGCAAGCACCAATACCGGGTGCGCGGCGTCTCGGGTGCGAATTACGCCCTCTCGAACGAGGTGGCGGAGCTGTCCTGCTGCCGGTATGGGGTGCTTTCGGCGCTCGATTCGATCGACTGGATTGTGCTGCGGCTGCGGCGGGGGTCGCAGCCCGGCCATTCGGTCGAAAGCGCGAGGCCGGTGACGCTGCGCTACTTTTCGGGGAGAAGCCTGCCGGTCGCGGAGGTGGCGGAATTTACCGACCGGGTGCACACCCTCGACTACACGCTGCGCAGGGAGGAACGCGCCCTGCTGCCGCGCCTGCGCGAGCTGGTCGGCAGGACGGTAATCTATAAGGATCGGCGCGGGGCGCGGGTGATCGGCCTTCTCCAGTCGCTGGGGGAGGAATGTGACGGCGCAATCGATCTGACCCTGTCGATCGTTGAAACCGACTGGAGGGAATCGGATGAATAACGGCGGCTACACCGTTTCGGTTCGGCTGGAGGCGTGGCGAAGCGGGGTGTTCTTTCAAACGCTGCGGGCGGAGGAAATCGAGATTAAAATGTCGCAGGACGCACAGATCAAGACCTCGCTGCGCTGCCGGATCGATTACGATCCGGCGCTCGAGCTGCTGGGGGATCGGCTGCGACCCTATCAGATCATCGACGGCGTGGAGTACCCGATGGGGGAATTTATCATCTCCACGACAACCGAGACGGTCGAAAAGGGCGGGAGGGGCTGGCAGGTGGAGGCCTATGATCCGGCGCTGCTGCTGCGGCAGGCGACGACCGCCACCGCCCTCCGCTTTGCGGCGGGGACGGCCTATCTCGACGCCGTCCGCTCGTTGCTTGCCGAATGCGGCATTGCCCGGGTCATCGACCAGCCGTCGGCGCTGATCATCGAAACCGACCGGGAGGACTGGGAGATCGGCACGCCCTATCTCTCGGTCGCCAACGAGCTGCTTTCGGCCATCAACTATGCGCCGCTCTGGTTTGACCGCGGCGGCGCGGCTCGGTTGCAGAAGGAAAAGGCGGCGGTGGCGGAAAATCTCACGCAGAGCTATCTGCCGGGGGAATGCTCGATTCTGGCCGACGGGATTACCCGCGAGACCGACGCCTACACGGCGTACAACGTGTTTACGGCGGTCTATTCCGCGCCGGACGCGGCTCCGATGGTGGCGGTTTCGGTCAACGACAGCCCGCTTTCCCCCATCTCGACGGTGCGGCGGGGGCGGCGCATCTGCGCCCCGGCTGAATTTGTGGACGAGATCGCGTCGCAGCAGGAGCTGCAGGCCTACGCCGACCGGCTCAAGGCGGCCTCGCTGCTGGCGGTCGAGACGGTGGAGTTTGAAACGGCTCCAATCCCGACGCATTGGGTCGGGGAGATTGTGGCAATCGCGGGGAATCTTTACCGGGAAACCGGGTGGACGCTGCGGCTGGGAGCCGGGGGCAGCTACACCCATACAGCAAAAAGGGAGGTGGCGGTATGATGCTGAGCTATCAGCAGGAAAAAAAGCTGGAGCGGGAAAATTCCGCGCCGCGAGCCTATCAGCTCGCCACGGTGGCGGGGGTGTTTTCGGACGGGGTGACCCTTGTGTTCGACGGGGAAGCCAAGGCGAGAACCAAGCATTATCCGTGCAACGCGGCGGCGACCTTTGTAGCCGGGCAGCGGGTGCGGGTGGATAAGGTGGGCGGAACCTATATCGCGGCATATCCGATCAAGGGAGGAACGGCATGATTACACTGGCGACCGAAGGAAAGGTCATCAACACCGCGCCAATCGCGCGGCTGATCACCGAGGGGGAGAAAAACGCCGACATCATCCGCGTGGAGCTGCCCACCAGCTACGGGACGCTGGATTTGACGGCGCTTTCGTGGGTGCTGGCGGGGGTGAGCGACAAGGAAACCCGCATTGAGCAGCAGCTCGTCAAGAGCACAAAGAATGGTCTGACGCTCGACTGGAGCATCTCCGATGGCTGGGCGGCGGTGCCGGGTCGGATGCGGCTTGAGCTTTCAGGGATCAGCGCCGACGGAAATACGGTGATTAAGTTCACCGGGCAGCCGATTGAGGTGAAGCCCACAATTGAAGCATTTGGGCTTCCGCGTCCGGAGCTGGCCGAGCAGTATCTCCAAACGATGCGGGGTTTGGCCAATCAGGCGCAGGAGGCCGCAAACGCGCTGGCCGACGCGGGTCTGAAAATTCTGGGGTTTTACGATACCCTCGCCGCGCTGCGGGCGGCGGTGACCGCTCCGGCAATTGGCGATCTCTATGGGGTGGGGGTTAGCCCGAGTATCTATGCCTATGTTTGGAACGGAGCGCAATGGGCAAAGGGGCAATCGTTGGACGCTGTCGGCGGAAGCAACTCGAATCTGCTGGACAACTGGTATTTCCCGGAGCCGGTAAACCAGCGGGGGAAAACGAGCTATACCAGTGGAGGATATTGCGTCGATCGATGGTTCTTATCTTCAGGCAATCTATCGTTGACATTAAATAGTGGCAGCGCCAGATTAACAAAAACCGCGACGACGGGATATCAAATTATGGCGCAAGAAATAGACCCGTCTCTCGCAAATTATATGATCGGCAAGCGGGTTACACTTTCGGTTTTATCAACAGAAGGAAATGATTCAACGACGTATACCGTTTCGTCATCCGCGGGGTTTGATTTGACTTCTATGCGGATCGGCACCACAAATTTCGTTTTTAATCTTATGAAATCAGCCAGTACCGGGAAAATGTCTTTTAGAATTTTTGCAAACGGGGCTTCTAAGGTTGGAGACTATGTTGATTTAATCGCCGCCAAGCTGGAATTTGGCGCCGTCCAGACCCTCGCGCATCGGGAAAACGGCACGTGGGTGTTAAACGATCCGCCGCCCGATTACGGGCAGGAGCTGGCGAAGTGTCAGCGGTATCAGCAAGTGATATCAGCAACCGCATCCTTTCGATCAAGCTTTTACCAGCCGAACTTTATCGCATTTACAATTCCATGTCCCGTTACATTGAGATGTACTCCGGCTCTTGTAAATAGTGAGGCGATGGTAGTAAGAACCCTTCCTGGAGGAATTCAATCCGGGTTTAGCTTTACGGTTGCAAATTTTGGTTCGGGGTATCTGCGGATCAACGCAAGCAAGACCGGCCACGGGCTTACCGACGCTGAGCTGACAAATACAGGCAACATAATACTTGACGCCAATCTATAGGGGGTGAAGCAAATTGGAAGGAAATAAGCATTACATCACAGTCGATGAGACCGGGCGCATCCTTTCGGGCTGGTCGGATGGGCCGAATCCAGAAAGGAGCACGACCGGCGCGGTGCTGCTGCGGGAGGACGGCGGGTATCAGTTCCGACTGTTTGAGGGCGGGGAGGAGAATCCCTGCCTGACCGACGAAACCGGCGCACATCGATACCGCTATGAAAACGGCGCTGTGCGGGAAAGCACCGGGGTCGAGCTGGCGGCGGAGCGAGCCGAGCTTGAGGCGAATACGCCGCCCGCGCCGCCGACAGTGCAGCAGCAGTTGAACGACCAGATCGAGACGGATGTTGACCTTGACTATCGCGTTTCGATGCTGGAATTGGGACTATAAGTGAGAAAAGGAGAAAAACATGACCTACAGAAATTGCAAGAAGCTGATCGAGCTGGGGCGCTATGAGCGGGAGGACATGCTGAATAAGCTGGATATTTTTTTGCTCAACGACCGAATCACCCAAAGTCAGTACGAGGAGCTGGTGGGGATAATGGGGGCTTAATGATAAAACACGCTGTGACACCAAGGCGGAGCTCAGGACGTTTTATCGGCGATACAAGCTAGGC
>CAZVAV010000138.1:0-5851 GCA_964625135.1 uncultured Oscillospiraceae bacterium
CTTCCGAGTACTAGCATAGTGCTCCCTCCCTGACGCTTTTCTGTTACAAAAGGTAAGGTAAATTTACCAAAGTATGTTTCTAAAAATGTAAAGGACGGTTTTTTTTCCTAAAAGTCGAAAAAAGTAAGTTTCATTCAAATTTTTTTGCGTTGCCCCTTTAATTTATTCCGGTCATGCCGATATAGGGTATAGAGACAAAAATACAACAAAATTAGCGTTACATTAGGATTACTTTTTGTCATAATATAACAAACCCCGAAGGCTTTAAAAAGCGTTCGGGGTTTCTCTATGCTGTCTTGGCGGACGTTTTTTCCCGGATGAGGTCACAGCTCCGCTCAAGTCGGAGCCGCGTTGTTAAGAACCGGTCAAGAAATTGCATAATGATCGGATTCGAGGGCTATTCTATTGAAATGTTGATTGACAGGACAGGTTGATTCGTCTATACTAAAAGCGAAAAAGGGAGTAGCTAACATCATCCTTGATGGTGTGTCGTGATGCGTCAGTACGGGGAAGCCTTCCCCCGCACACGAATGAAAATGCAAGACTTTTGTCGCTTTGCGGCAGGGGTCTTTTTTAATATCCCCTGAATATTCGGAAAGAACAGAAAGGATGAACCCTCATGCTGATTTTGGAGAATCTTTTGGCGATTTCGCCCCCGCAGGTGCTGATGTGGGTCATTGGCGCGATCCTGATCTACCTCGCCATCAAAAAAGGAATGGAGCCAACCCTGCTGTTGCCGATGGGCTTCGGCGCAATTCTTGTCAACCTGCCTTTTTCGGGGGTAATTGATCAAATCTACGACGGAGAGATAGAAGAGGGAATCATTGATATCCTGTTTCGCGCGGGCATTGCAAACGAGATATTTCCGCTGCTTCTCTTCATCGGCATCGGCGCGATGATTGACTTTGGCCCGCTGCTTTCCAATCCTAAGATGCTTTTGTTCGGCGCGGCGGCACAGTTTGGTATCTTTTTTACCATCGGTCTCGCCACGCTGCTCGGCTTTGAGCTGAAGGATGCCGCTTCGATCGGTATCATCGGCGCGGCTGACGGCCCGACCGCCATTGTTGTTGCCAACTTCTTTCGGAGCAACTACATCGGCGCGATTATGGTTGCCGCCTACTCGTATATGGCGCTGGTTCCCATTGTGCAGCCTCCGGTCATCCGGCTGGTGACCACCAAGAAGGAGCGGTGCATCCGGATGGATTATGCTCCGGACAGCGTCTCAAAGAAGGTCAAGATTCTGTTCCCCATCGTTGTCACCATCATTGCCGGAATTGCCGCGCCGCGTTCGGTTGCGCTGATCGGATTTTTGATGTTCGGCAACCTGATCCGGGAATGCGGCGTGCTCGGCTCGCTCTCGCAGACGGCGCAGGATGTGCTGGCAAACCTGATCACCCTTTTCTTGGGCATTACCGTTGCTTCCAAGATGCGGGCCGACCTCTTTGTCACCAAGGAAACGCTGATGATTCTGGCGTTGGGCTTGGTTGCGTTTGTCTTTGATACGGTGGGCGGCGTCATGTTCGCCAAGCTCCTCAATCTGTTCTCGAAAAAGAAGATCAACCCGATGGTCGGCGCGGCAGGCATTAGCGCCTTCCCGATGTCGGCTCGCGTGATTCACAAGATGGGGCAGCAGGAGGACAAACAGAATTTCCTGCTGATGCACGCGGTCGGCGCGAACGTCTCGGGGCAGATTGCTTCGGTCATCGCGGGTGGCATGATTCTGAGCCTCGTTGCACGATAGGAGGAAAATCGTATGCAAAATGTTTCAAATTTGATCGCCATCCTGCCGATGCTCGGCACCGGCTTGGTAGGGGTATTCTTTGTCATCGGACTGATCTGGCTTTCGATTGCCGCGATGCTGAAAATCTGCAAATAGAAGATAACAATAAAAGAAGCCGCGCCACAGTGAAAAGTGGCGCGGCTCCTTTTTTGGTCTTATAAAACATTATCTCCCAAACAAATCGCTGTGTGTGCCGGTGCGCGAAAGCGTCAGCACAAGCACCTCGTTTTCCACCCGGTAGATCAGCAGCCAGTCTGGGAGAATGTGACATTCCCGGTGACCAGCCCAGTTTCCACTGAGGTCGTGATCCTTGTTCTTGTCAGGAAGTGCATTGCCCTGAGCAAGACAGGCAACCACTTCCTGTAAAAGTTCAATTTTTAAGTTGCGCTTCTTTGCCAGCTTATAGTCCTTTTTGAAAAGCGTCGTGTATTTTACGGTGTACTTCATGCGTCAAGGTCTGCGAAAAGCCGATGCAGATCGGTGTAACCCTTCACATTGGGATCTTTCGCAATCCTTTCCGCTTCCTGCATAGCAGCGATGGTTTCGGTGTTCGGCTGATTAAGCGAAATGTCGAAAGGAATTCGGCCTTCCCGAAGCGATTGGCGGATAAAAATATTAAACGCCGTGGAAAGGTTCATGCCCAATTCGTTAAACAGTGTGTCAGCCTGTGCTTTCAAGTCCGCATCCATGCGAATGCTAATGTTGGTGGTAGTTCCAGCCATACCATCATCTCCCTTCTTACCGATACTAATAGTATATGCCATTTGCACGAAGAATACAACGTTTTGCACGAAAAATATCAATATATTCGTCTGCGTGGATAGGGCTTTGGCTCATCCGTGAAATCCAGCAGATAATCGATGCTGGTGTCAAAGCGCTCGGCAAGCTGTTTCAGAATCGAAGCGGGGATGTTGACATACCCCAGTTCATAGTCCGAATATGTCGTTTGATGCACCCGCAAAAGCTCTGCCAGCTCCCTCTGAGATAAGTCATTGTCTTCTCTTAGTCCTCTCAAATGCTCATACATGCTATCACCTCAGCGATTAGTATGAGTTAAGAGAAATACCCTTATTGACTTTCACGGAAATATCCCTTAGAATAGAGGCGAGAGGGAAAGAGGACAGAGGAGAACAGGAAAGTGGGGACGCTGCGCGCTCCACTTCCTCGTTTTCGACCCTCTCTTATCATCTCTTCGCTCTTTTTCACTCTTTTTCGACAAGTCCCCCTCGCTATGATGGAGAAAAGGAGTGATGCAGATGAAACGTATTCTTTGTGCGGCGCAGGCGCTCTTGCTTTCGTTGCTGCTGATTGTCGGCGGCTCGATCGCGTCCGTTGCCCAGAGCCAGCCCGTCTCCGGGGAGCTGGCCGTCCACTACCTTGATGTGGGACAGGCCGATTCGATGCTGATTGAGCTGCCCAACGGCGAGACAATGCTGATTGATGCGGGTAATAATGCCGATGGGCCTGCCGTTGTCGCGGCCATCCGGGCACTCGAGCACGAGCGCATCGATTATGTGATCGCCACCCATCCGCACGAGGATCATATCGGCGGGATGGACGATGTGATCAATGCCTTTTCCATTGGGAAATTCTATCTGCCCCAGATGGCCGACCGGGATATTCCCACCACGGTGACCTTTGAAGAGATGCTCGAGGCTGCCGCCGACCGTGGAGTTCGGTTCTCAACCGCCAAGGCGGGGGTCGAGCTGCTCGCCCTGCCCAACCTGACTGCCCGGCTGATCGCCCCGGTGGAAGGGGAGACCGACGGGCTGAACAACTACTCCGCTGTCCTGCGGCTGCAATACGGCGAGACCTCCTTCCTCTTCACCGGGGACGCGGAGACCGCCGCCGAAGCCAAAATGACCGATCCGGTTGCCGCCGATGTTCTCAAGGTCGGACATCATGGCAGCGACAGCTCAACCTCACAGGCGTTTGTTGACCGGGTTTCGCCGTCCATCGCCATTGTTTCGGTCGGCAAGGATAACAGCTACGGCCATCCGGCTGCGGACGTTCTTGCACGGCTCGAAGCAGCGGGCGCGGCCATCTACCGCACCGATCTCTGCGGCACCGTCACCGTTCGCTCGGACGGGAGTACCGTTTCGGTGGAAACCGCCACCGCGCCGGTGCAGCCGCAGGCTCCGCCCACCGCGAGCACAGGCGGGAAGAGCGATGCCTCCTCCGCCGTCTCCCCGGTGCGCCCCGCCGCTGACCCGCAGCCGCAGAGCACGACCGTTTATGTTACCAAGACCGGCTCAAAATATCATACAGGCGGATGCTCCTACCTCGCCAAGAGCAAAACTGCGATTTCGCTTGAAGCCGCCAAGCGGAGCTACGGCCCCTGCTCCCGCTGCCATCCGCCTCAGTAAAGGAGAGCTGTATGCTGATTATCGAGCGATTTGAAGGAGAGCTTGCCGTGCTGGAGACCGACGGCAAGCCGTTGTCCATCCCGCGTGGACTGTTGCCCCCCGAGGCCCGAGAGGGCGATCTGCTGACCATCTCAATCGACCGGGACGCAACCGATGCCCGGCGGAATCAAATAAAAAAGCTGCTCGGGACTCTGTTCGAGGATTCCACGCGTGCATAAAAACTCCGCCGCAGGCTGCACTGCGGCGGAGTTTTTTAGGGGCTGCCCGGCAAGGTGCACCAGCAACGCCGGACAAAGGATTAAAATGTGTCGTTCAGGCTGCAATACCGGCAGCTTCCTTGAATGCCACGGTATAGCTCCGCCTCGTACAGGATATCCCGTGCAGTGGGCTTTTGACGTGCGGGTTGATGGGTGGTGCTTCTTTGGGGGAACTGTCCGCCAATCGCTCCGACTGGGATTTTACCGCTGACCAGTGTGCTCATACCGCCAACTCCTCTCGTTGTACCTCGGTTTTCTTTTTCTGCCTTTATTGTAGCGGAAACAGTCCATATTGTAAAATATAAAAAACATAATAAAATCCATAGGGAATGCCTATTGACATTTTGGCGGTCTTCCGGTAGAATGGCGAAAAAGGGAGGATGGGTATGAATTGGAACGTTTTGCGATATGCCGTCGCCATCGCTGAGGAGCGCAGCTTTTCCAAAGCGGCGCGGCGGCTTTATCTGGCGCAGCCCTCGCTGAGCCAAAGCATCGCGGCGCTGGAGCGGGAGCTGGGTACGCCGCTCTTTGACCGCAGCGAAAGCCCGCTGCGGCTGACCCACGCGGGGGAGCTTTTTGTCGAGTGGGCGCGGGACGCGCTGCGCGAGCAGGAGCAGACGGTTCGCCGCATCGCCGACCTGACCGAGGGAGCCGAGACCCGCCTGACGGTGGGCGCCTCCCCTTCGCGGAGCGCCTATCTGCTGCCGCCGGTGATGTCGCGGTTTCGGCAGCTGCGTCCAAACTGCTCGGTGATTGTCTATGAACGAACCACCAATGAGCTTTGGGCTCCCTTTGAACAGGGAAAGCTTGACCTTCTGCTTGAAATTCCCTTTGCCGACGTCCCGTTTAGCAGCAGCATTTTTCTTGGAACCGAGCAGTCGATGCTTGCCGTGCCGCAAAACCTGCCCTGTCCCATCCAATCGCAGGAGGGGGAGTTTCCGGTGGTGAACCTCGCCGACTTTTCACAGCACCCGTTTGTTACCCTTTCAGAAGGGCAGATGCTGCGCAGGCTCTGCACGTCGCTCTGCGCGCGGTATGGCTTTCGCCCAAAAATCGTTTTGGAATGCCGCAGCGTGCAAACCGCGCACGCGATGGTAGAGGCGGGCGTCGGGGTGGCCATTATGCCTGAGTTCTTCGTCCGCCACGCGGTGTTGGGCAGCGGGACACGCTATTGCCTGCTGGAAGGAGAGAGCGCCCAGCGAAAAATTGCCGTAACCTACCGCAACGACCGCTATCTGAGCCGGGATGCGCAGGCTTTGATCGAGCTGTTGCAGGAGATGCTGCGATAATATGCTACCACCCTGTGTCCGATAAAATCCAGTCGTTCCAATCGGGTTCCCCTTTTTTGGAGAACCAGGTGTAGCCTGAACCCCATGCGATACGCCCGTCCGCGTCCTGAAACCGGCTTACCGGCATCCGCAGCTCATACCCGTCCCCGAAGGGTACCG
>CAZVAV010000139.1:0-5824 GCA_964625135.1 uncultured Oscillospiraceae bacterium
CCCGCTGATGCTCCAGCTCCTCCGCCGACTCCACAGGCTCCGAAAAAGCCGAAAAAGGAGCCACCTAAAAAGAACCGATATGCCGAGCTTGTTCACATGACCGAGGGCGAATATCAGAAGCTCGTCAGCAATTACGGCGAGACGGCAGCTCAAAAGTTCGTAGAGGTGCTTGACTTATACAAAGGCTCGAAAGGGAAGACCTACCAGGATGATTACCGGGCTATCCTGATGTGGGTTGTCGAGAAAGTCAAGAAGGAGCACCCCGGACTCATCAAGGTATCCGATGCTCCGGCCGACGAGAACCCGTTTGCAGATTGGGGGGAAAAGAATGGATAACGCCATGAGTCTACTCGCTCCAATCATGGCTCGCGCAGCCGCAGCCAACCCGCCGGAGGACGGAGATTACCTTGACGGAGAGGGATTTCTCGTGTGCGGGAAGTGTCATACCCGGAGGGAGACCGTCATCCCTGTGCCTGATTTTACCGGCTCTGGAGAGCAGAAGACCATGAAAGTTCGGGTCTCGTGCCAATGCCGCCGGGAGGAAGAGGAAGCGCGAAAAGCTGAGGAGCAGCGCGAAAAGGATATGGCCGCAATCAGGAACCTCAAAAAACAGAGCCTTATGGATGAGCGTCTCCGCAACGCCACATTCGGAACCTTTGAGCAGACCAAGAGCAACGCCAAAATCCTCCGGCTCTGCAAACGGTACGCCGAACACTTCGACGAGATGATGGAGAAGAACCAAGGGCTCCTGTTCTACGGAGACGTTGGAACTGGCAAGACCTTTGCCGCCGCCTGTATTGCAAATTACCTGATGGAGCTGCGCGTACCCGTTGTGATGACCTCTTTCGTGAAGCTGCTTGATGCCATGCAGAGCTTCAAGGAAGAGGATTCTGCCATGATAAATCGGCTGAACAAGGCTCGGCTCCTCATCATTGACGATCTCGGCGCCGAGCGCGGTACGGACTTCGCTCTTGAGAAAGTCTACAACATCGTTGACAGCAGATACCGCATCCGGCTCCCGTTCATCCTCACGACGAACCTGAGCATGGCCGAGATGAAGGGCGCTGTTGACATCCGCTATTCACGCATCTACGACCGCATCTTCGAGGTCTGCTACCCGATGCAGTTTACCGGGCAGTCTTGGAGAAAGGCTGAGGCAGCCAAGCGGTTTGGAGAAATGAAATCCTTTTTGGAGGGAACCGATGGATAAAATCTACATTACGCTTGAGGCTGACCGGCTGACCGTAGCCGCCATCCTCGTCAAAAACAAATATACCGTCCGCAGCGGAAGCGAGAAGCGCTCTGGTTCCAAGAGCTATGACTACTTTTTGGAGTACGAAAGGAACCCCGAGCCAGCCGCAGCAAAAAAGGGGGCTACCACGGATGAGAGTTAAGTTCACCATTCACGGAGACCCGCAGGGCAAGGGGCGTCCGCGTTTCAGCACTGTTGCCGGTCACGTCAAGACCCGGACGCCAGACCAAACGGTTGTGTACGAAAACCTGATAAAGACCGAGTTTCTCAGTCAATGCAAGGGAGCTAAGTTCCCTGACGACGCAGCCCTCGACATCCGCATCCTGACCTACCACACCATCCCCGCCAGCGCCAGCAAGAAGAAAAAGGCCATGATGCTCGCGCATCTCATTCGCCCGACCAAGAAGCCTGATTGGGACAACATCGGCAAGGTCGTTGCAGACTCGCTGAATGGCGTGGCGTACCGGGATGACGCCCAGATTGTGGACGCACAGGTCAGGAAGTTCTTCACAGCGACGAGCCCCAGAGTGGTCGTCACCATCAAGGAAGCGAGGGTGGACGAAAATGAAGGAAGTTGATTGGGGCGTTATCCACGGAGAGGGCTCCATCGTCTGCACCTGTGACCAATGCAGCGCATCAGAGGAGTTCGAGTTCGACGACGGGCATCCCGACTACCGGGACGCCCAGCAGCGGCTTTTTGACATGGGTTGGAAGGCTGTGAAAATCAAGGGAGACTGGCACGACTTCTGCTGTGAAGAGTGCCGGAACCGATATATCAAAGAAAATACATGAGGAGGACACCATTATGTGCCAGAAAAACGACCTGCCCCTGTCGCTGAAGAGCGATACCTTCAATGCTTTTTGCTCCGATTTTGACCAGCTTCTCCGCCAGACCCTTCAGGGCATGGTGGACACCGAGCAGGACGTCGGCGAAATCAACTGCAAGGTGAAAATTACCCTGACCCCTGATTCCGCCCCTGATTTCACCGTGCGCGACCAGACCCGTTCCATCACAAAGCCCAAGTTCGACCACACCGTCAGCGCCGTCATCCAGCGCAAGGATAAGAAGTCCGGGACGCTCTCCGGAAACTACGAGCTTGTCTGGGATAGAGAAAGCTGCCGGTATGTGATGAGACCTATCGACAACGGACAGACCACATTGTTCGATGAGGGTATGCCCGCCAGCGGAAGCAGCGTTCCCGTCTACGATGCCGACTATACCGTCGTGGATGATGGCAGAGCTCTTGAAGGCCGCAAGGTGGCGCAGCTCCCGGCCCCTACCGAGTCCTCCGATAGCACCGAGCCTACCCCGTTTGACTGGATGCTTGGATTTGTCGGGGTATCGATGAAGGTCATGGAGTCCATGGGCAACTACACCATCCGTACCAGTGAGAACGCTGTCGTTGCGTCCTCCGGCGCATCCGAAGATTCCCCGTTCTATGCTCCGGCTGAAAAACTGGAACCCCATGTTGGGCATGAGCTCGAGTGCATCGAGGGAATTGACGACGAGGACAACAGAGTAGTCCTCATCTTGTGCTCTGACTGCGGGGATGCCCTGTTTTCTATAAAAGAAGAGCGCTCGGTAGAGGAGGTTCAGGAGCCCACTGAAGAGGAAGGAGCCGAACATGAAGATGCTCCCGAGGTTCCCACTGAAGACGTTTCTGACGGAGAAGCGGAGGAAGAAGGCTATGACTACGAGCCTCCTGAGCTCGGAGAGGGAGCCTGATGAATAAGACAAAGATAGAGTATTGCGATAGCACATGGAACCCTGTCACCGGCTGCACCTTCGGATGCCCTTACTGCTACGCCGAAAAGATTGCCAAAAGGTTCGGCGGCTATCAGCTCGACCACGAGCTTGACGAGTTCCACTCTCCGCGTCACGAGCCGCTTGACGGAGAAGGAGACCGCGACGGCTTCGTAGTCCTCGATGCTCCGCTCCGTCATTGGAGTGGAGCTCACGGCGTTACCGGCGCCCCGTACCCTTACGATTTCCGGCCCACGTTCCACCGCTACCGTCTTGGGGAGCCCGCCCGGAAGACCAAAGGACAGACGATTTTCGTTTGTTCTATGGCTGACCTCTTCGGAAGATGGGTGCCGACGAGCTGGATTGTTCAGGTGCTCGACGCTTGCGCCGCTGCTCCCCAGCATCGCTACCTGTTCCTCACGAAAAACCCTCAGCGGTACACGGAGCTCGACGAGATGGCGCTCCTGCCCAGAGCGAACAATTTCTGGTACGGGAGCACTGCTGCTACCGGCGATGAACAGATATTCTGGTCAAACTTCCATAACACCTTCGTCAGCATTGAGCCCATACTTGAACCGTTCGTTTACCCACCCGACCCTGATGCACTCGGCATAAAATGGGTAATTGTTGGAGCAGAAACGGGGAACCGAGCCAGCAAAGTCAAGCCTGAGCGGTCGTGGGTGGAACCCATCGTAGAGTTCTGCAAGGATAACCACAAGCCACTGTTCATGAAGGGCAGCATGACCCCGATTTGGGGAGAGCAGCTCATTACGCAGTTCCCGTGGGAGATGTGATTTTGAGCGGAGACATCACCAAAACCGCCAAACCACCGGTAAAAGCCCGGAAGCATCATAGGGAGCCTTACACGAAGTCCCCCTATACCAAACCCACCCACTCGGAAGAAGGCGGAAAACCCCGGCAAAAAGCCAATACGCAAAGTGCTGATTACACCGTAGGAGAGTTGGTTCGGCGCATCTCAAATGCGTCCGACCGATACGGGGATAAACTGCTCAGGTTCATGGAGCGGTACGGGCTCCACAGCCTTGCTGAGGCGGAAGCGGAGCAGTTGACCGAGTACATCATAACGGAGGGAATCACATGAAAGATAAGTTCATTGAAATCTACCGGGAGCACATCAACCGGCCCGGAGCCGATAAGCTCCTGACATGGCTGGAGGGCAGCGACTTCTTCGATGCTCCGGCCAGCACCCGCTTCCACCTTGCCCGCCCCGGCGGACTGGTGGAGCACAGCGTCCACGTTTTTGAACGGCTGCGGGCGCTTTGCGACTTCGAGGCTGCCGGTAGCACGACCTTTGAGGAACCGACTCTGGAGACCATGGCTATTTGCGGCCTCCTGCACGACATCTGCAAGGCCAATTTCTACAAGGCGGAGATGCGAAATCGTAAAAACGAGCAGGGAAGATGGGAACAGTACCCGTTCTACGTCGTTGACGACCAGCTTCCTTACGGCCACGGAGAGAAGAGTGCCTACATTGCCTCTGGCTTCATGAAGCTCTCCCGTGAGGAGGCTATGGCTATTCGCTGGCACATGGGGCCGTTTGATGATTCCGTCAAAGGCGGCAGCTACGCCCTGAATGGAGCGTTTGAGAAGTTCCCGTTGGCGCTGCTACTGCACCTTGCGGATATGCAAGCCACATATCTCGACGAAGTGGAGGAGACGGAATGAACAACGTCGAAAAGCTCCTGCTTCAAAAAGCCCTGAGCGCCTACGGCTCCGAAGCACAAATCACGATGGTCTTCGAGGAGATGAGCGAGCTCCAGAAGGAACTCTGCAAGCGGCTCCGTGGCAGGGATAATCTCCAAGAGATTGCCGAGGAAATCGCGGACGTGGAGATCATGCTCGACCAGATGAAGCTCCTGTTTAATATTGGCCCGTTGGTCGAGCTCAAAAGAGGCGAAAAGGTTGCTCGCCTCGCAGAAAGATTGGGGTGAAAAGAATGAGCGAAGTTAGAAGAGTCCCGTTTGAGGTGTCCGGCCTCCACGATGCAGTTGAGTTGATGTGCAACTGCTCGACAATCCGGCTGAAGATTAAGAGAGGAAAAACTCTCGGCATTATGGGGGCGCCCGAGCTCCATCCATGCAAGCTGATGGCGAGCTACGGAGACGGAACCCTGACGGTGTCCGATCGAAAAACCGGCCTCATGGTGTCCATCCGACTCGACGAAGCGATGGCTGTTATGGGGGAGGCCGCGAAAGCTGCGCTGGATGCCGCAGGACTCCGGCTTCCCGAGAAGGAGGATGTTGATGTCAAAGAGGATGCAACCGCGCAGGGGTGATGTCTTCATGGCAGACCTCGCCCGCGACCCCTTGAATTACCAGAGTGGGAAGCGCCCGGTGGTCATCGTCCAGAACAACATGGGGAACGCCAACAGCGGCAGCGTCATCGCCGTCATCGTCACAGCCAGCCACAAGAAATCGCTCCCCACGCACGTTACCCTGTACCAGAGCCACGGGCTCAGGAGAAAAAGCACAGCCCTTTGCGAGCACATCGTCACCGTCGATAAGAGCTGTCTCCTGAATTATATGGGAACGACCGTCAACACAGAAGCCGGTCGGCAGATTGATGAGGCCCTGAAAATCAGTCTGGCTCTGAAGGCATAAAAAGAAAGCAGCCCCGCCTCCCGAAGGAAACGAAACTGCTACTCTGTCTGCAAAATCATTGTAGCATATTTGATTGAGAAGTCAAGAAGGAGGCACGGGCATGAAAAAGACCAGCACACAATCCAAACTCACAGCCGAGCAGCGCAGAGAAATCACCGAATTGGCTTCTCGTGTTGCCATAGAGCAGTACCACAAGGAGAGCGAGCG
>CAZVAV010000140.1:0-5788 GCA_964625135.1 uncultured Oscillospiraceae bacterium
GGTCACCGTTCCCGGCGTAAAGCCCGCGTCGGTCACCGCTTTTTGCAGGATTGCGTCCTCAACCTCATGGGTCAGCGTGACGGTGGCGTTCTTTTTGGTGAGGTCGACCTTGGCTGATGCGATCCCGTCGACCTGCGAGAGCGCTTTTTCGACGGTGGCTTGGCAGTGCTGACAGCTCATGCCTTCAATTGCGATAATTTTTTTCATGGTTTCATCCTCCTCGGTATCTTTGGTATCATTGGAATCAATCGGCTCCGGGGATGCTTCTCCGGAGGGCTTGGTGTGAAGGGCCGCCCGAAAGCCGCGCAGCCGCAGCGCGTTGGTCACGACGCAGAACGAGCTCAGGCTCATCGCCGCCGCCCCGAACATCGGGCTTAAGCGTAACCCAAAGAGCGGGAAGAGCGCCCCGGCCGCCAGCGGAATGCCGACGATGTTATAGAAAAACGCCCAGAACAGGTTCATCTTGATGTTGCGGATGGTGGCGTGCGAGAGGCGAATCGCGGTGACAAGATCCCGCAGGTCGCTCTTGATCAGCACCAGATCAGCCGATTCGATCGCCACGTCGGTTCCCGCGCCGATGGCCGCGCCCACATCCGCACGGGTAAGGGCGGGCGCGTCGTTGATGCCGTCCCCCACCATGACCACCCGCCGGCCGCTCTCCTGAAGGGCGCGTACCTCGCGCTCCTTGTCAGCGGGCAGCACCTCGGCAATCGCCTTCTGGATCGAAAGGCGGGTGCGGATCGCCTCGGCGGTGCGGCGGTTATCCCCGGTGAGCATGACCACCTCCAGCCCGAGTGCATGGAGCGCTTCGATCGCCTCGGCGCTCGAGTCCCGCACCGGATCGGCGGCGGCAATGACGCCGAGCAGCGCGCCGTTTTCGGCAAAGTAAAGGGGCGTTTTTCCCTCGGTGGCGAGGGCGTCGCAGGCCGAATCGATCGCGCCGGTGTCGATGCCAAGCTCCTTCATCAGCGCGAGGTTGCCAGCCGCGCAGGGGATGCCCGCGAGGGTGGCGGTGACGCCCCGCCCCGAAATCGCCTGAAACTCCGCCACCGGCTTCGGCTCGATGCCGTCGGCACGGGCGCGCTCGAGAATTGCCTCGGCGAGCGGGTGCTCTGAGGGGGCTTCCAGCGCGGCGGCGACGGCGAGCAGCCGGGCGGAATCGGTTTGGTTGGCGGGAATCAGATCGGTGACCCGAGGACGCCCCTCGGTGATGGTTCCGGTTTTATCGAGCACCACCGTGTTGACGCTGTGCAGCGTCTCAAGCGCCTCGGCCGATTTGAAGAGGATGCCGTATTCCGCGCCCTTGCCGGTCGCAACCATGATGGCCACCGGCGTGGCAAGCCCGAGCGCGCAGGGGCAGGAGATGACCAGCACCGCGATGCCCGACGAGATGGCGAACTCCACCCCTTGCCCCGCCAACAGCCAGATCAGCGTGGTGACCAGCGCGATCCCGATGACCACCGGGACAAAGACCCCGCTGATCCGGTCGGCCAGCTTCGCGATGGGCGCTTTCGAGCTGCCCGCCTCATCGACAAGGCGGATGATCTGCGCGAGGGTGGTGTCATCGCCCACCTTCTGTGCCTCAAAGCGGAAGAAGCCGGTTTTGTTGATGGTGGCGGCGACGACCGAAGCTCCCGGCCCCTTTTCGACCGGGATGCTCTCCCCGGTGATGGCCGCTTCATCGATGGCGGAGGACCCTTCAAGGATGACCCCGTCGACCGGAATGCGCTGCCCCGGGCGGACGATTACGGTGTCGCCCCGCTGCACCTCGGCCACGGGGATTTCGTGCTCCTCGCCGTTTCGCAGTACCGTGGCGGTCTTGGGGGCAAGATCCATCAGCCGCGAGAGGGCTTCGCCGGTTCGACCCTTCGAGCGGGTTTCCAGATATTTTCCCACCGTGATCAGGGCGAGGATCATCGCCGCCGATTCAAAGTAGAGATCCATGTGATAGCGGTGAACCAGCGCAAGATCCCCGACGCCCAGCCCGTAGCCGATCCGGTAGATGGCAAAGATGCCGTAGATGAGTGCCGCCGAGGAGCCGATGGCGATCAGCGAGTCCATGTTCGGCGCCCGGTGCCAGAGCGTCCGAAAGCCTACCTCAAAGAAGCTGCGGTTGACATAGACGACCGGGAGGGTCAGCAGCAGCTGGGTCATCGCATAGCCCACGGTGTTTTCGGTTCCGGACAGAAAGCCCGGCAGCGGCAGCCCGACCATATGACCCATCGAGACGTACATCAGCGGGATTAAAAAGCCCAGCGACAGGATCAAACGCCGCTTCATCGAGGCGAGCTGCTCTGTGACCAGTGAGCCGCCATCCCGCGGGGTCTGCGCGGACGCGTCCTTTTCACCGGCAGCGCCATAGCCCGCGGCGGTCACCGCCGAGACGATCGAATCGGCGGTAATTGCGTCGGGGTCGTAATCAACGTTCATTCGGTTGGCCAGCAGGTTGACCTCCACCTGAGACACCCCGTCTAGCTTTTTTACCGCCCGTTCCACGTTGGCGGAACAGGAGGAACAGGTCATTCCTGTGACCTGAAAGGTTTGCTTCATAACATCGCTCCATTCTAATACCCGCACCCCCTGGGGGTGGTATCTGACGAAAGTATACTTGATCCCGCAAAAAAATGCAAGGGGTTTGCGTTATTTTGTCCCAAAGCGGCTTGCAATGAATCGGTTAAATTTTCCGTAGAAAATTCATGCACTTTTTCCCCGCTCGCCCGGTTTTTGGTTGTGTCATAGCGGTTTTTATGCTAGAATAAGCTATTAATGAGGTGAGCAGAATGAAAAAAACTGTTTTAATTTTATTCGGTGGCGTTTCAAACGAGCACGAGGTCTCGCTGCGTTCGGCGGCCTCGGTCATCGATCATCTGGATCGCTCCCGGTTTGAACCGCTGCTGATGGGGGTGACCCGGGACGGCCGCTGGCTGCTCTGCCGGGATGCCGACGCAAAAAAGGTCGCCGATGGAAGCTGGGAGCAGAACGCCGATCCGGCCATTCTTTCCCCCGATCGCGCTGCCGGGGGGATTATCTCCTTTGCCGGGCAGACGCCCCAAGCCATCCGCGTGGACGCGGTGTTTCCGGTGATGCACGGCCAGAACTGCGAGGACGGCGCGATGCAGGGGCTTCTTGCGCTTTCGGGGCTGCCCTATGTCGGCTGCCAGGTGACCTCCTGTGCGCTGACCTTCGACAAGGCTTATACTCACATCGTGGCGGAGCATGTCGGCGTGCCGATGGCTCGCTGGGAGCTGGTCTGCGTGGAGGAGGATCAGGCGGCGGCTCATGCGCGGATTGCAAAGCGTCTGGGCTTTCCCTGCTTTGTCAAGCCTGCCAACTCCGGCTCGTCGGTCGGCTGCGCACGGGCGGATGACGACCAAAGCCTCGGCGCGGCGCTGGCGCTCGCCTTCCGGGAGGATCGGCGGGTCATCGTGGAGGAGCTGATTGTCGCGCAGGAGGTCGAGTGCGCGGTTTGCGGCAACCTTGACCCGGTCGCCCCCACCACCGGCGAGATTGTCACAGCCGACGGCTTTTACGACTACGACACCAAATACAAGACCGATACCGCCCGGCTCTATATCCCGGCGAACATCCCCGCGCAAAGCAATGAGCGGGTGCGGGAGCTGGCCGTTTTGATTTTCCGTGCGCTCGACTGCCGGGGCCTTTCGCGGGTCGATTTCTTTGTACGCGCCGACGGCTCGGTGCTCTTTAACGAAATCAACACGCTGCCCGGCTTTACCTCGATCAGCATGTATCCCAAGATGATGATCGCCTCGGGAATGACCTACGGCGAGCTGATTACCCGGCTGATCGAGCTGGCGTTTGAGGAGCATGCATCTAAAAAGGAGAGAAACCGTTGAAAAAGGACGCGATGATCTCGATTAAAGGGATTCAGAAGGTCGACGGAGAGCAGGAGGTCATCGAGCTGTTGACCTGCGGCCGGTTCTACCGCCGCAATAACAGCTATTGGCTGAGCTATCAGGAGAGCGAGACAACCGGCTTTGAGGGGCACCGAACCACGCTGCGCGTTGAGCCCAACCGGGTCACGATGCAGCGCAGAGGCCCCTCCAGCACCCAGCTGATCGTCGAGGGCGGATGCCGTCATCAGTGCTTTTACAACACCGGCTACGGTGCGCTGACGGTCGGAATCAACGGCCGCACCATCCGTTCCACCCTGACCGACGACGGCGGTGAGCTGGATTTCTCCTATGCGATGGACATCAATACCGCGCTGACCAGTGAAAACCAAATCATCATCCGGGTGGATGTCAACGAAAAGACCGTCCCGCCGCCGCAGTAGAACAGGCGACCGAACGAAGAGAAAAAACGCAGGACAAAGCAAGCTGCAAGGAGTGCGCAGAATATGAAATTAGGACCGATTTCGCAGGCCAGCACAGAGCTGGAATCGATCATCCATGCCGCGATCAAGGCGGCGATTGCCGACGGCTCGCTGCCCACCCCCAACGGGGAGCTGCCCGCCTTTTTGATCGAGCAGCCCAACGACCCCTCCCACGGGGATTTCGCCACCAACGCCGCGATGGCGGGAGCAAAGGCGTTTCGCCGTCCGCCCCGTGCCATTGCCGATGCAATCATCGCCCATCTGAAGTTCGACGGCACCCACTTTGAGCGAGCGGAGGCGGCGGGGCCGGGCTTTATCAACTTTTTCGTGTCCGAGCGTTGGTTCGCCGACGTGGTTGCCCGGGTGCTCCGGGAGCAGGATGGCTATGGCCGAACCGACTACGGCGAGGGCAGAAAGGTCATGGTCGAGTTTGTCTCGGCCAACCCGACCGGGCCGATGCACATGGGCAACGCCCGCGGCGGCGCGATCGGCGACGGACTGGCCGCCGCCCTCGACTGGGCGGGCTTCGACTGCACCCGCGAGTTTCTGATTAACGACGCGGGCAATCAGATCGAAAAGTTTGCAAAATCGCTCGAGGCTCGTTACCTTCAGCATTTTCAGGGGGAAGAAGCGGTGCCGTTCCCCGAGGACGGCTACCACGGGGCGGATATTACCGTCCACGCCGAGGCGTATATTGCCGGGCACGGCGACAGCCTGCTGAACCTCCCGAGCGAGGAGCGCAAAAAGGTGCTGGTTGATTTCGCCCTGCCAAAGAACCTCCAAAAGATGAAGGACGATCTGGGACGCTACCGGATCACCTTTGACGAGTGGTTCTCCGAGACCACCCTGCACGAATCGGGCGCGGTACTGCGCGCCGTCGAGGAGCTGACAAGGCGCGGGCATACCTATGAGCGCGACGGGGCGATCTGGTACAAAAATGCCGCGGTGCAGACCGAGGCGCTTCTCAGGCAGGGCAAAACCCAGCAGCAGATCGACCAGCTTGAGCTTAAGGACGACGTGCTGGTGCGGGCGAACGGATTTCCCACCTATTTCGCCGCCGACATCGCCTATCATGCGAACAAGTTTGTCGATCGCGGCTATGAAAAGTGCATCAACGTCTGGGGCGCCGATCACCACGGTCACGTCGCCCGGCTTAAATGCGCCCTCGATGCGATTGGGGTCGGCGGGGACAAGCTTGATATCGTGCTGATGCAGCTGGTGCGCCTGACCCGTGGCGGCGAGCTGGTGCGGATGAGCAAGCGAACCGGCAACGCCATCACCCTCTCGGATCTGCTCGACGAGGTGCCGATCGACGCGGCGCGGTTCTTCTTCAACATGCGCGAGCCGAGCTCGACGCTAGACTTTGATCTTGACCTCGCGGTCGAGCAGTCGAGCCAGAACCCGGTGTATTATGTCCAATATGCCCACGCGCGCGTCTGCTCGATCCTCAAAAAC
>CAZVAV010000141.1:0-5787 GCA_964625135.1 uncultured Oscillospiraceae bacterium
GTCCCGTGCGCGCTCAACCAGGTCGGAGCCGTATTTCCGAAGCGCCTCGTAGGTTGCTTCGGGGTTGTCGCTGGTCACTCGGGTGTTGCCCCGAACCGAGGCCAGCGCTTTCAGAATCGCGTCGGCGGTGACATGGAATTGTCCAAAGAGCTTGCGCAGCGCCGCGCTTGGCTCCTCGACCAAGGCGACAAGGAGATGCTCGACCGAGATGTACTCGTCCCCAAGCCGTTTGGCATCGGTCTCGGCACGATTGAGCGCTCGGTCAACCTCCTGTGAGATATAGACCTTTCCGGCCTCTCGTCCCGGCCCGGAGACCCGTGGCATCTGCTGCACCAGCGAGCGGACGGCGTTTTCCAGTCCCTCGGCATCGACGCCGGCCGAGCTCAGCACACGGGGAAGAAATCCCCCCTCCTGCGCGAGAAGGGCGGTGAGCAGGTGTTCCTGCTCAATCTGGGTGTTGCCATAGTCGATGGCGAGCGCCTGTGCGCTCTGAACCGCCTCGGCGGATTTTTGGGTGAATTGATTGGCATTCATGGCAGAAACCTCCTTGGATAAAATGACGGTTTATGAATGAAACCCTGCGTGGGAAACCGCCTGCCGTACCGCGCGGGTACAGGCGGCTTGATCGGGGTAGGCGTCGAAAAAGTCCTTCATCGCGCGCTGGATGATTTGGATTAATCCGGCAATCTGTCCGGCAGCTTGCTCGGTGTCGGTGGTGGGCAGCAAAAAGGCAAAGGTGAACCGACCGCTTTCCACACCGGTTTGTGTGGGATCAAGTCCGGCTTCTTCGACAAAGAGCAGGAAAAACCGGTTGAGCGCTTCGGTCAGGCTTTCGCTTTGGGTTCGAGCCGCCGCCCGCAGCTCGCCCGAGATGCCTTGTGCGGTGCTGCGCAGCTCGACGGCATAGCGCACTGAGGGGTTATACTTAAATCGCACCGGCGCTTTTACCGCCAGCATCCCGTCGGCGAGGGTGGGAAGAAGCTGCAACGCGTCTCCGCCCTGAAGCAGCTCCTCGGCGGCGGCAAGAATGCTGCGCATCTGCTGCTCGGGGGTGGTTAACGAGAGCTGCTCGGCGAGGATGTGGTTGATCATTGCTGAGCGGCTCATCTGGCTGCGGTAGGCAAGGATGTCAACCTGCTCGACAACCCGGTCGGAAAGAACAAGACTGTAAACGCTTTTCTTTTGCAAGGCGACCACTTCCTTTTGTTTTATTGTGTTCGTGATGTCAAACATAATTTGTAATTAATATTATATAATTGATCGATCAAAATATGTTGAATAAACTGTAAATAATTCGTGCCAAATGAAAGAATCTTCGGCTTGTCCCACGAAAGATTTTGTGATATTCTTAAGTTTAGAGCGGACAAGTGCCGCGTTGGCTGATTAAAAGGAGGAACAAATCAGATGAAGCTTGTGTTTTTGGAGCCGCTGGGAATTCCCGGTGACACGCTGCTTAAAATGGCGGAGGAGAAGCTCGGCAGCCGGGTTGAGATCACTACCTATGATACCCGGGCAGAGGATGCAAAAACCCTGATCGAGAGAAGTAAGGACGCCGAGATTGTGGTTCTCTCGAATTTCAAATACCGTGAGGAGGTCATTTCGCAGTGCCCGAACCTTAAGATGATCTGCGTGGCCTTTACCGGGGTCGATCACGTTGATCTTGCCTACTGCAAGAGCCGGGGCATTGCCGTCTGCAACTGCGCCGGTTATTCCACCGTGGCGGTTGCCGATCTCGTCTTTGGAATGGTCATCGCGCTTGGCCGCCGCATGGTCGCCTGTGACAAGGTGGTTCGGGAGGGCGGCACCAAAAACGGGCTGGTCGGCTGGGAGCTTGAGGGCAGAACCTTTGGCGTCGTTGGAACCGGTGCGATCGGACTGCGGGTGGCGCGGATTGCCGCCGCCTTCGGCTGCCGAGTGCTCGCCTACAGCCGCACCAAAAAGCAGGTGGAGGGCGTCGAATATGTCGATCTCGATACGCTGCTGCGAGAAAGCGACATCGTTTCGCTGCATGTACCGCAGAACGCCGAGACGATCGGCTTGATTGGCCAAGCACAGCTCGCCATGATGAAGCCCTCGGCCATCCTCATCAACACGGCGCGCGGCCCGGTGGTCGATTCCAAGGCGCTCGCCGAGGCGCTGAAGAAGGGCGTCATTGCCGGAGCGGGGGTCGACGTCTTTGAGGTCGAACCGCCCGTCGCCGCCGACCATCCGCTTTTCTCGGCTCCCAACCTCATTGCCAGCCCACATGTGGCCTTTGCCACCGCCGAGTCGATGGCAAAGCGTGCGGTCATTGTGATGGATAACATCGACTGCTACTTAAACGGAACTCCCCAGAACGTCATCTGCTGAAAGTAAGTAAAAAAATCTCCGGCCGCATCGTTTTGCAGTCGGAGATTTTTTTACTTACTGCCCTTCGGGGCAAAATAAGATGTATTCGCGCCGTCTCCCTGACGGACGGCGCGAGACCACGCGGCAGAATTATCTCTGGGCGTCGGCATAAGCCTTTTCAAGTGCGCGAAGCTGATCGGTCACCGAAATGGTTACCGAGGTTTTCAGGTCAGGCTCGTCGGGAATATGCCTGCTGTCGTCCTCGTTGGCGGCCACCTTCATATTCAGCGCGTCGGTGACTGTCTTGCCGCGCATCCAATCCTCGAGCGCGCCAACCTGCTCATACCATTCCTTGCCGATGCCGGAGGCAGCCTTCATGCCATACTCATCGCCAAGCTCCTTTTTGGAACGAATCTCCTGATTGATATCGCCGGTTAGCGTACCGGTGGCGTCAAACGCCATGCCGGCCTCAACGGTATCAAACTTGACGTCGGCAATTGCGCCGTCGGGCTTAACGGTCAGCGCACATACGGTGACGCTGAACTTAGCGTTGCCGGGAACGCTGCCTTCGGCCGCGACCGATTCGGATGTGCTTGGGACGATGCCAAGCCCGGTGCGAAGCAGACTGTAGTCTGCGTCGGGCAGAACGCCGTCGATCATCTCCCCGAGAGTTTCCGAGCTGGTGCCGCCGATCGGTGCGGTGCTGTTGCCCACCGAAGGAGTGCTGCTGCTGGTGGTGCTGCGGCAGGCGGCAATTGAAAGAACGAGGGCCGTCGCAAGCACCAGGATGCCAATGCGTTTCATACAAAAAACCTCCATCATAAATTGGATGTTGGCTGCCGGGGCAGGAAGCGATAATTTCCGAGCCCGGCGGACAAACTATCCCTTACACACGGGAGAAAGGCGGTAGAGGGATGGCATACTTGAAGCGGATGCATTTGCTGCGGCGGGGATTTTTGAGCTTATTCTGCGCCGCGCTGCTTCTTTTCTCACTGAGGCCACGGCTTGTTCGCTATACCGCGACCTTCTGGGGAGTGTTTGATTCGGTGATCACCCTCACGGCCAGCGTCCCGACCCGCGAGGAGTTCGATTGGTATCTCGACCTCGCCGACGATAGCTTTACCGAATACCACGCCTTTTATGACCGCTTTTCCGAAAGTGATGCAATTGTTAATTTGAGGAAGGTCAATCAGGAGGCGGGGCAAGGGGCGATCGAGGTGGAGGAGCCGCTTTTTTCCCTTCTTGCTTACGCCGAAAAAGGGTACCGGCGCAGCATGGGAACCGTTTCTCCGAGCTTTGGCCCCGTAACCGAGCTGTGGCGCAGAGCCATCCTTTCGGGCGACCGTCAGCCCCCCACCGATCAGGCGCTGGCACAGGCCGCGCGGTACATCGATCCAAAGGGGCTTATGCTTGACCCGGCGGGACGCTCTGTCACCCTGGACGATCCCGCTATGCTGCTTGATGTTGGCGCGGTGGCCAAGGGCTATGCAACCGAGCGCGTGGCAAAAGCCCTTTCCTCTGCGGGGCTCTCCCGGTTTGCCCTTTCAAGCGGAGGCAACATCCGCTGTGGCGCGCCGCCCGACGGGAGGAGCTGCTGGGAAATTGGGGTACAGTCGCCTGATGAAGCAATTTTGTCCAACGTGGCATCGCTTGCAACCCTGCGGCTGTGCGATAGGGCGGTTTCCACCAGCGGCGATTATCAACGCTTTTTTTGGTATGAACGGGACGAAACCGCTCGGCGTGCCCATCACATCATCGATTCTGCGACGCTGTTCCCGGGGGAGCGCTACCGCAGCGTTACGGTGGCTTGTGACTCCGCAGCCGACGCCGATCTGTTTTCAACCGCTCTTTTTCTGCTGGATCAGGAAAAGGGGGAGGAATTGGCCGAGCGGGAAAATCTGGCGGTGCTCTGGGTTCTGCCCGACGGGAAAATCAGAAAAAACAAAGCGATGGAGCGGATCAGTCGAAATTGACCGTTTCGATTTGATTCTTTTGTTCATTTTGAGAGTAAGACCGCTCGCGCCGGACGCGAATCTGGCAAAATTTCGCTTTAGGGCTTTCCCAAAGCCGAAATTTTTGCTATAATGATAAATTGTAAAATCAATGTTTTAGATTTGGGGGATTTATCATGTCCGGACATTCAAAATGGAGTACCATCAAGCGCAAGAAGGAAGCAACCGATTCCAAGCGCGCCAACATCTTTACCAAGATCGGCCGTGAAATCGCTGTGGCGGTGCGCGAGGGCGGAGGAGACCCCAACTCCAACAGCAAGCTGCGCGACTTGATCGCCAAGGCGAAGGCGAATAATGTTCCGAATGACAATGTCGACCGGATCATTAAGAAGGCGATGGGGGACGGAGACAAAAACAATTACGAGGAACTCACCTATGAGGGCTACGGCCCCTGCGGTGTGGCGGTCATGGTTGAGGCGCTGACCGATAATCGCAACCGAACCGCCGGTGATCTGCGCCACTACTTTGACAAGTGCGGCGGTAATCTTGGGCAGAACGGCAGTGTCTCCTTCCTGTTTGAGCAGAAGGGGATTATCGCCATCGAAAACGAGGACGGAAAAATCAGCGAGGAGAAAATTTTTGAGGACGCCATGCTCGACGGGGTGCTGGACATCAAGTACGAGGACGGCGGAATCGAGATTACGACCGAGCCCGGGGAGTGCCGCAACGTCCGAATCGCCCTTGAGGCGCTCGACTATTCCTTTGCCTCGGCTCAAGTCGAGTATGTGGCGACAACGCTGACCGGCATTGACGACCCTGATCAGGTGCAAAAGATGCAGAAGCTGATCGACCTGCTCGAGGATAACGATGACGTTCAGAACGTCTATACCTCTTGGGACATGCCTGAGGAAGAGGACGAGGAATAAACCGATCAAATAAGGAGCCGTGCCACAATGAAAAAGTGGCACGGCTCCTTTTGTGTCGAGTGGAGAAAAAACGCTTTTAAATCCTTGGGTCGTTGTTCCGGTTTTCCAGTCGAAGAAGAATTCTGTGGTGGATCAGTGCCCCAATGCCGCCAAAAGCCAGAAACAAGAGGTAAATGATCGCAAAGAGCTTGAAATTTCCATCCCCAAACAGTGCCCCGGCGAAGCTGGATACCGCAACCGAAGGAATCCGGGCCAGCGTGGCGCAGAGGATGAACCGACGGGAGAGGACGCCCGAACAACCGACGACATAGATCAGGACGTCCTTTGGAACACCGGGCAGAAAAAAGAATAGCAGCGCGATCGCTTCAAACCTTCGGTTTTGGCAAAGCCTTGTATAGCGGTCAAATTGAATCGGGTTGACAAGCTTTCTCACCAGTGGCTCGCCAAACCGCCGGGAAACCCAAAAGGCACACAGGGTGCCAAGGAGAATCCCCAAAAGGGCAATGGAAAAACCAAGGAGCGGCCCATAAAGCATACCGCCCGCCAATTCAACCAGCCCGCCGGGGAGCACCGCGATGACG
>CAZVAV010000142.1:0-5772 GCA_964625135.1 uncultured Oscillospiraceae bacterium
ACGGCGCTGAGAAAAATGCTGATGCTGACCCCCTGCGAACTGCTGGCCAAAGCCGTTGTTCGAGGATTGGTACTGCTGCTGATCAAGCACCTCACGCACCTCGGCATTGAAGGGACGCAGGGAATTTTTCAATTCCTCAATGCCGCCATCCAATATCTTGGCAACCTGAGAATTCGCGGCAATGATGCTCATCGAGATCTTGCTGCCGGTTTCCACCAGCTTGACGGTGATTTCTCCCAGTCCCTCGGGCTTGAGCTTGACAACAAACTCATTTTTTCCGAGCCGCAGTCCCTTGGTCAATCCGGTTTTCACCTGCGACAGCAGATCGGCAGAATCAAGACTTTTGTCCGAGAGCTTCTGGCTTTGAATCGGTGCGCTGTACTTTCCTGCGTCAACCTCCTGCTGAAGCTGTTCAAGATCCAATCGAAATTCCTTATCGTTTCGGGGTTGCGTTGTTTCAGATTGCATCTGCTTTTTCGCCTCGGAAACCGAGTTGTAGAAAGACATTCCGCCTTGCATGCCCTGGTCATCCCCAGCGGCGTTTTCTGTCTGTCCTTCGCCCTTGAGCACCTGAAACGGTAGTGCTTGTGGGTCTTCCTTACCGGTGGAATTCTGAATCGGCAGCGCTGTACGGATCGATTCAGGCTGTGCTGTCTGTGCAGCCGGTTCACCGGTCATTTGCAGAAGCAGGCTTGTCTGCTGCTGATTTGCTTCGACCGTGGCCGCAAGCGGAATCGAGTCGGTCGTCAGAATTTGGCCTGTCTCCGGCTCACCCGGGATGAGCATCCCCGCCATCAGCATCTGCGCGGCAAGCTCGCAGCCTTTTTCCGACTCCTCCTTGTTTTCCTGTCCAAGAGCTGAAAGCATCTGCCCGATTCCCTCCGTATCCGCTCCTCCTACCATCTGTGCAAGAAGCGCGGCAAAAAAACCGGAAGCCGAAGCCTGTGCGGGATCTCCCATGCCCAAAGCAACCGTCGCTTGAGGCGCCGACACGGTATTTGTGATTTCCATTTTATTCACCTCCTTTCCTGTAGGCTTGTATCCAGATACACTGTTTTACCGCTTACCGCGACAAAACAGATTATCCAGCCCCCTGCGCCTCCATCTGGCGAACGAGACGACCGGAGACAAATTCCTCGATTTCCAACCCGGAAATTTTGCTCTCGGCCTTCAAATATTCCTCACGCTGATGATCCTTCAGCTTGTCCAGCCCCGACACATCCCTTGACATGGCGAGAACCGTCTCGAGCTGGCGTGCAATCTCCTCTTCCTGCCGGCAAAGCTTTTCTTGCAGCAGCTTTTGCTCCATGCGGATCTGATCCAGTTGAAACTGATAGCTTTTCAAAATCAGAATCGTTGTTCCGGCTTGACCTTTCTCGGTCATTTCGCGGCTGAGCACCTGAAAATCCTGTTCCTGAAGCTTCAAATTTTCCTCGATCCGCAGTTTTTCCCGGCGAAGACGAGCCAGCTCATTTTTCTCGCGATCCAGCATCTGATTTTTGAAATCAAGCACCCGCTCAAGAGAAAACTCAAATTTTTTCATTGCCGCGCCTCCTTAAGAAACAACTTCCGAAAGCAGCCGTACCGTCTCCTGAAAGGGAATTTGCTCTCCGACTTCCTGTTGCAAAAAGCGGTTGATTTTGTCCATACGGGAGATTGCTTCGTCCAGCTCGGGGTTGCTTCCGCTTTTGTAGGCCCCGATTGAAATCAAATCCTGATTTTCGTGGTAAGTCGACATCAGATTGCGAACCCGGTTGGCCGTCTCCAGATGCTGCGGCGCTGCGATCAGAGTCATCAGACGGCTGACACTGGCCAAAACGTCGATGGCCGGGTAATGGTTTTTCCGAGCAATCTTTCGGGAAAGCATGATGTGCCCGTCAATGATTCCGCGTACCGTATCGGAAATCGGTTCATTATCGTCGTCGCCCTCTACCAGTACCGTATAGATTCCGGTAATGGAACCTGTTTCAAAATTTCCGGAGCGTTCCAGCAGCTTAGGCAAAACGGTATAAATCGAAGGGGTATAGCCGCGCGCCACCGGAGGCTCTCCTACGCTTAGACCGATCTCCCTCTGCGCCATTGCATAGCGGGTCAGCGAATCCATCATCAGCAGGACGTCCTTCCCCTGATCCCGAAAATATTCGGCAATCGCGGTCGCGGTCAGCGCGCATTTTGAACGCATCATGGCGGGCTGATCCGAGGTGGCCACCACCAAAACGGTGCGCTTCATCCCTTCTTCACCAAGGTTTTGCTCGATAAACTCCCCCACCTCGCGTCCACGTTCTCCGACCAGCGCGATCACATTGATATCCGCCGTGACGTTGCGTGCGATCATGCCCATCAAGGTGCTTTTTCCAACGCCGCTCCCGGCGAAAATGCCCATTCTCTGTCCTTTGCCAATGGTCAGCATTCCGTCGATCGCCTTGATTCCAAACTCAATCGGCGTGTCGATCGAGGGACGCCCCATCGGGTTTGACGGGACGCCGCTGATCGGGTATTCCGTTTCGCCGTGAATCACGGACTTGCCGTCCAGCGGGTTGCCCAAGGCATCAACCACCCGACCGATCAGCTGCGGGCTCATTGGAACCGTCAGCTTGCTGCCGGTATTCCGAACCACGCTTCCATATCCGATTCCCTCGATGTCCTGGTAGGGCATCAATAAAACCCGGCTGTCACGAAAGCCCACCACTTCTGCCAGAATTTTCTGCTTTCCCGATTCAAGCTCGATGCTGCAAACGTCTCCGATGCTGCACTCGATCCCGGTCGCTTCAATCGTCATACCGACGATCTTGCCTACCTTTCCCTGGTAAGAGTACAGGCTGAAGTTGGAAAGAACTTTTCGATATGGCGCCAAATGGCTGCGAAACCGGTCCATTCTATCCACTCCTCTCACACTGCTAAACTTTTTTGAAATACTCTCGCAGCTTATCAAGCTGCGCCTGAATCGAAGCGTCGATCGATCCCATCGGGGTCTCGATCAGACAGCTGCCGGGAGGAATGTCCGACTCTACCAAATCGACCCGTCTCCCGTCAATTTTCGCACCGGGCGGAAAGTCCTGTGCAAGCTGCTTCATTAGTCCGGGCATCTGTCCCGAAAGCTTCACAATCAACCAGTCCGCATCCTTTACCGAGCCCACGGCGCTTTTGACAAGCTCCTTCATCTCGGACTCATCCAGCGAAATCTGCCGATTCATAATTTTAGAGGCGACCTCAAGAGAAAAAATTTGGATTTCAGCGGTGTAATCATCCAAAAATTCCTGCTGCTGCACACGAAGCTCCTCCATCAAGCGATTAAACTCCCGCAGCAGCCGGTCGATTTCCTCTTTTTTCTGCTGCAGCCCGGCGGAATAGCCCTCCTGCCTTGCGGTGTCCCGTAACGCTTGCGCCTCCTCATTGGCTTGGCTGAGAAGCGCTTCTCGTTCCTGATGGGCAAGCTGCATCAGCCGCTTTCGGAGGCCTTCCCCCTCTTGCTTCGCCTGTTGGACGATCTGATTGTACATCTGCCCCCCCTGTATCTGAAGAGCCGAGGAAGGGTCAAAGCCCTCCCCCTGCGCGGAAGTGGGAAAGCTGGGAAGCTGGGGCTCATCGGGGATCGAAATGATCTGGTCGGAGGAGGAAATCAAATCGCTCTTGATAACCCTACGCAATGATCTCATCCTTTCCGCCCTTGGAGATTACAATCTCACCGGCCTCCTCCAGCTGGCGGATGGTGCCGACAATGCGCTGCTGCGCCTCCTCGACATCCCGCATCCGTACGTTATGCAGCCACTGCATATCCGACTGGATGTTTTCCTGCATTCTCTGGGACATATTGGCGAAGATCATCTTCTTGACCTCCTCGTTGGTTGCCTTGAGAGCAACCGCAAGGTCCTTGGAATCGGTTTCGCGGATAAAACGCTGAATCGCGACACTGTCGAGCGAGACGATATCCTCGAATACGAACATCAGCTTGCGGATTTCGTCCGAAAGGCTGGGATCCGAGGCGGAGAGCTCGTCGAAGATATATTTTTCTGTTCCGCGATCGACATGGTTCATGATGTCGGCGACATAGTTGACGCCGCCCATTTCCAGCATATCAAGCGAAACGACATTCGAGAATTTCTGCTCCAGCGTTTTTTCGACAACACTGATATATTCCGGAGAGGTACGATCAAGGCGGGCAATTCGCTCCACGACAGTGATCTGCTGCTCCTTTGGCAGCTCGGAAATGATCTGAGACGCCTGATCGGCCCGCGCATAGGAAAGCACCAGAGCGATGGTCTGGGGGTGCTCGTTTTGCAGCATCATCAACAGGTTCTTGGAATCGACCTTACGGATAAAGTCAAACGCCTTGGTCTTGATGGATTTAGAAACCCTGTCCATCAGCGACGCCGCCATCTGCGGCCCATATGCCTTTTCCAGAACATCTCGCGCGTAGATCACGCCGCCCTCTGAAATAACCTTCTGCGTAACACAGAGACCGTAGAAATCGTCGACAATCTCCTTCATTTCATCCGGAGTAAGCCTTTGCATCTTCGCGATTTCAAGCGAAAGGGACTCCACCTCATCATCCCGCAGATGCTTATAAACCTCCGAGGCATTGTCCACCCCTAAGGCTACAATAACTGCTGCCGCCCGCTCAATGCCGTTCTTTTTTTTCTGCCCAGCCATGATCACTCATCCTCCTTGATCATAGAACGAATGAGGTTAGCGGTAATTTCAGGATTCTGCTTCGAGAACTTGCGGATCTCATCGGTGATTGCCGCATCCTTTGAGTCCTTTCCGGCCTGTGCATTTTCCATAAGCTCCCGCTTATGCCGTTCGATTTCGTCCCGCTGCTCCTTAAACTTACGAGCCGCTTCGTCCTCTGCGGCCGCTGCTTTCTGTCTCGTCCGGCGTCTGATCAGCACAATGAACAGAATGATCATAATCAGCAACGCAACGCCTGCCGCACACGCGGCAATTAGGATTCTAGTGTCAAGTACCTTTTCGGGCTGCGCGGCAGCAGGCACTGTTTCGGGCGGAGTGAGGTTATAGTTTTTCACCGAAATGGCACTGGATTGCAAATTAACCGCCTTGGAGATCATCTCGGTCAGATCGTCCCGCTTCTGCTGATCAAACGCATTATCCTGCACCACAACCGAGACCGTCGCTTCTTTTAGAATCGCCTGCCCCTTTTCAATCTGCGTGTTGATATAGCTGGTTTGCCAGTCTATGCTACGGCGATAAGCGGTCGTTTCGCTTTCAGTTCCATCCGTACGATTGGGATAGACCGGCGTATCCGTGTTGTTTTCCTCACCGACGATACCGGAGGCCGGTACATTTCCACTGAGACCGTACTGCTCCTCAAGATGTGTCTTGACTCCATTCCCGTCATCCTCGGGCACCAGCTGATGCTGCTCCGTCAGCATCTTGTCATAATCCAATGTGACCGAAGCAACGGCTGTCACGCCGTCCGGCCCATAGAGCGGCGCGAGAAGCCTGCGGATGTTATCCTCGATATTTTTCTGCACCCGAGCCTCAAAATCAAGGCGCTGAAATTCAAGTCCATAGGCCGCCGCCATACTGCCGTCGGTCAAGATTTCAATGCCCGTGGCCGCGTCGATCACCTTGACGTAGTCCGGATTCATCTGAGGGCTAACGCTAAACGCAACAAGATTTTTCATCGCCGAGGCTCGCTCAGGCGAAAGCTCATAGCCGGGCTCCATTGAAATAGTGAGGCTCGCGGAGCCCTCCGCGCGGTTCTCATCCCAAACATATCCGCTGCTTTCCGGAATGGTCAAAAGAACGACC
>CAZVAV010000143.1:0-3108 GCA_964625135.1 uncultured Oscillospiraceae bacterium
AGGCTGCCGACGTGGGTGCCGACCTGGTCGGTAAAGTAGAGGCCGGTATCCCCGAGGATGACCCCCGTAACCCCGCCGTCATCGCCGATAACGTCGGCGACAACGTCGGCGACGTGGCGGGCATGGGCGCTGACCTCTACGAATCCTACGCCGGCGCCAGACTCTCGGCATCGGCTCTCGCCGTTTCGGCCGGCTTCGGCATGGCCGGTATGGCGGTTCCGATGGCACTGTCCGCCATCGGCATCTTTGCCTCGATTATCGGCACCTTCTTTGTCAAGACCGGCGAGGAGGCCAGCCAGCGTAGTCTGCTCGGCTCGCTGCGCAAGGGCACCTATGTCGCGAGCGCCATTGTCGCGGTCGCGTCCTATTTCCTGATTGATTACGCCTTCCACGGCGAGCAAATCGGGCTCTTCATCGCCATCGTCGTCGGTCTGCTTGCGGGCAACCTGATCGGCTACTTTACCGAGTATTATACCTCCGATACCTATAAGCCCACCCAGAAGCTCGCCGAGGCCTCCGAAACCGGCGCCGCGACCATCATCATCAGCGGCCTCTCGCTCGGCATGATGTCCACCGCGATCCCGGTCATCATCATCGGCGTCGCCGTCATGGTCAGCTTTGCCGTCTCGGGCGGCGTGAGCAACGATCCCAGCACCTTCA
The DNA here is from genome assembly GCA_964625135.1 of uncultured Oscillospiraceae bacterium. Classification (GTDB taxonomy): domain Bacteria; phylum Bacillota; class Clostridia; order Oscillospirales; family Ruminococcaceae; genus Yanshouia. Next base: position 661 of record CAZVAV010000143.1, read on the forward strand.
ACCAGGGTCTCTTCGGCATCGGCCTTTCCGCGGTCGGTATGCTTTCCACGCTCGGCATCACGCTGGCGACCGACGCTTACGGCCCCGTGGCCGATAACGCGGGCGGCATCGCCGAGATGGCCGGCATGGAGGAAACGGTGCGTGAGCGCACCGACGCGCTCGATTCGCTTGGCAATACCACCGCCGCCACCGGAAAGGGCTTTGCAATCGGCTCCGCCGCCCTTACCGCGCTGGCTCTTGTCGCCGCCTATGTTGACCAGTGCAAGACAATCCGCCCCGATCTGGCGCTCGATCTGAGCATTACCAATCCGTCGGTTCTTGTCGGCCTCTTTGTCGGCTCGGTGCTTCCGTTTGTCTTCGCCGCCATGACAATGTCTTCGGTCGGCAAGGCTGCGATGAGCATCGTCACCGAGGTTCGCCGCCAGTTTAGAGAGATCAAGGGTCTGATGGAAGGTACCGCCGAGCCGGATTACCACACCTGCGTCGATCTCTGCACCAAGAGTGCCCAGCAGGAGATTCTTGCTCCGTCGGTTATGGCAATTGTCGTGCCGCTGATCATCGGTTTTACCCTCGGCGTAAACGGCGTCACCGGTATGCTGATGGGCGCAACCGCCTCGGGCTTTATCCTCGCCATCATGATGTCCAACTCGGGCGGCGCGTGGGATAACGCCAAGAAGTATATCGAGTCCGGCCACCTCGGCGGCAAGGGCTCTGAGCGCCACAAGGCCGCCGTTGTCGGCGACACCGTCGGCGACCCCTTCAAGGATACCTCGGGCCCGTCGATCAACATTCTGATCAAGCTGCTTTCTACCGTCTCGATTGTGTTTGCGGCACTGATCGTCAACTTCTCCCTGAATCTGTAAACGGCGATTGTTCTGGCAATGCCCGTTTGAATTTTGATCAGCTAGAAATTGCTCCAGCAGGCGAAAGGGTCTGCCGTCTGTGAATTGCAGGCGGCAGACCCTTTCGTTAGTCTTTTCTATGCTGCTATAACAAACAGACCCGCAGAGGCGTCAGAGCGCCCTTCTGCCGGTCTGTAGGGATTCTCTAGTATCCCATTTCCTGCGAGATGCGCAGGGCGAATTCCTTGGTCTTCAGCGCCATCTCAACCATCAGCTCGGTGTTGATTCTGGCTGCCGGTCCCGAGACATTGAGGGCCGCAACCACCTTGCGGCGAGAATCAAAGATCGGAGCCGCTACCGAAACAACCCCTTCCTCCCGTTCGCTGCGGCTGGTTGAATAGCCCAGAGAACGAATCTCCGCAAGACGCTCCGCGGTGGTATACGGATCGGCGTCGAGCAGTTCATCGATGACGCTCGGCGGCTGATAGGCAAGCAGAAGACGACCGGAAGCGCCTCTGGTCAACGGCAAGCGATCCCCGATGTTCAAAATCCGCTTCAGAGGATGGGTACTCTCAATCCGCTCAATACAAACACGATAGCCCTTGTTCGGCACATAGAGCCCAACGCTCTCATTATACAGCTCACGTAGCTGCACCATATATGGCACGGCAATCCGCCTAAAATCCATGTGGGAATAGCAGAGGGTTCCCAAGCGGGCAATGCTCGGCCCAAGGAAGTAACGCTGCGTCTCTTCATCCCGGTAAAGATAATTGTATTTTTCCAGAGTAGCAAGGATTCTCGAGGTTGTGCTGGGAGGAAGATCGATCTCCCGGGCAATCTCGACGAGCGAGAGGCTCAGCTTTTCCTTTGTAAAGCAATTGAGCATCTTCAGCGCGCGCTCGATCACCTTAACGCTGGCATCCGCACTGGCCATGAACTGTTCCTCCCTAATATAAAATTGATTTTCGCGTAAGTAATTGTATCATTAAATCACAGGATGGTCAAGCTTGTGGAAAGAGATTTTCATCACGGGTTGACAAACCTTGCCGAAACAAGGTAAAGTATTCCTGTTGCAGCCGCGCGCTTCCAAAGGGAGGCACGGCCCCACATAAAAGGAGGAATTTGATGAGCACCCCCGCCACCGAGGAAATGAGACAACGGGTATTATACTACCTGAACCACATCAAAAACGGCAGCCGAGACTGCCTGAACCAACGCTTTACCTACGATTTGGTCGATTGCAACTTTGAGGAAAGATGGATGACCCTGCGCTACCTCACCGACGACTGGATGCTCAATCCCGGCGGTGTGGTGCATGGCGGCATCATCTGCACCATCTTTGACATCTCGATGGGCACCACCTCGCTGGCGGTTGGCGGGATCTATAATCCCACCGTAAACCTGTCGGTGAATTTTTTAAGTCCGATGCCCAACCACGAGCAGATTCTGCTGCACTGCCGCTGCACCCGCTTAGGAAAAACGCTTTCTCATCTCACCGCCGAGGCGATGGTGGAGCGGGCTGGGACGCTCTGCGCCACTGCGAGCGCTGTTTTTTACCGGGGCGGCGGAGAGCGGCTGGTGATGAAGCCCGACGGTGGGATTGAGG
>CAZVAV010000143.1:3118-5750 GCA_964625135.1 uncultured Oscillospiraceae bacterium
TCCCCGAAGTGCGGCTTACGTATAGCCACGCTTCGGGGAATTTTTTATCACTTTGGCTTCGACCTCTTACTTGCGTGTTGGATCACCTGCTGCATTAAAACCAATGTGATCTACTAGTCGATCACTCAGTCTGTCATAAACTGCAATATTAAGACCGTCCGCAGCTTTAACGCCTATGGCCTTATCAATCCTAAAGGAAAGCGTTCCATCTTTACACAAAATCTCTAGATCACTTGAGCCCAGCTCTTGGTGATACAACGAATCCTTTTTGTTACTTGCCGTATACGTAATCTTACCATCCTCCAGCACCCACACAACATTTTCCTGAAAAGGCACGCTATCCCCATACGGCTCTTCTTTCAAGGAAATTCTCTCGAAAAGCTCTTGCTCCCGCCCCAACACAATTACCGTATATTCAGGACGACGCGCGAATTCTTCTAGTGCCGAAAGATACGTTTTTTTCTCCTGAAGAAGCTGCAAAGCGTGGTTTCTCTTTTCATTCTCCCATAGCGCCGCATCCTTTTCCCATAGCGCGTAGCCCGATTCTCCACGACGATCTGGTAAATCGAAATGGGTAGACAGATACTCCCCCAGATAATTTGTGACCTTCATTGCACCGGTATTATTAAGGTGCGAGTGCTTGTCCTGCATATCGACTTGATAATCCAGACCGATCTCCTGATAAATGCTATTAAAGTTGATAAAAGGAATCTGCCTCTCCTCCGCATACACCTTCGCGGCATTAAAAGCTTGCTGATCTGTATTGGAAAGAGGAAAGGGCGCAATATAAAACAGTAGCTTGATGTCATTGTCCCGCGCAAGTTGAATAATTTTCTCTAAATACTCTTGGTCATCCTCGCGTAGTATGCCAATTTCTTTATCATCGCACGCTGCCTGAGAGACTTGGGTAGGCGTAATTCTCCACGTGGATTGATAACCTGTAAGACCGGTTGGCGTCGCATTTCCCTTTAAAAAATCAGCTTTGGTCAGTTCCTTATATCTTGTGTGAATGACCGGAAATTTTGTGAGGACACTTTGAAAAATTTTTTTGCCCGCCCCAATTGAATCACAGGCATATTTAGCATTTGGGTAAAAATTATTTGAATACCGCAAACCGAGTGTATTTCGATAAAGGTTTCCGTTCTCTATTGCAGCAGCAGTACTACGCCATGAGACAAATGCCAGTTCCACAACGATTACCTTGGGATTTTGGGTTTTCAGCGACTCTTTAACAAAGTAATATGTATTTCCCAGCGGCTGGCCACCGGCATTTAAGTTATATCCTGCAATCCCATAGTCGGTATAAAGATCTGCACAAACAACAGTGCAGTGGCTGTGGCTACTGCCATAAAACAATACATCAGCCGACTCAAAAGGCAGTTGATAAAACCCATGGAAAGTACCCCATTTTTTTTGTGAAAGAACCTGATAGCATGTAAGCAAGATCAGAGCCAGGCATAGTAAGAAAGCTACCACCTTTAGCGCCAATTTTCCACAACGTAAGGGTGCTACGTTAAAATTGAAAATAGATGAATTGTACCGAATCATAATTTACCCCATATATCCCAAACACCACAATACTTACAATTAAAAGCAAAATCACCAACCATCGAAAGAGAAGGTTTTGCTCGGCAAGATAAGTCTCTATTCCTTCCCGCTTATAATATTTAATCAAATCCACAAGCAGTAGAAGCAAGCTCGAAAGCAACAGAATGTTTACCTCTATGCGTGCTAAGCCTAACGTATACAATGATCCATCAAAAAGCGACCATGGATCAAATCGCGTAAAGATACGCTTAATATAATAGAGTGCATCACCAATCGTATTGGCACGAAAGAATATCCACGCAAAGACAGTGAGAAAAAAGGTAACCACAATTTGTCCCAGCTTAAAGCTGTCACACTCCCGATTAACATCTAGCAATGTATAGACACGCTCTTTTAGGGGCCTTATCGCGCTTCCCACCACCTGATAAAAACCGTGCAAACCACCCCACGCAATATATGTCCAATTTGCACCATGCCAAAACCCACTGACCAAGAATGTGATCATGATATTTACATAGCGGCGACCTCGTGAGCAACGGTTCCCCCCCAGTGGTATGTAAAGATAGTCCCTAAACCAAGTGGAAAGAGAAATGTGCCATCTGTGCCAAAAATCAGAAATGGATGTCGCAAAGTAGGGCGTATCAAAATTCTCCATCATCCGAAAGCCCATGACCTGTGCAGAGCCAATGGCGATCGTGGAATACGAACAAAAATCACAGTAAATTTGCAGTGAAAAGCCAACTGCCGCGACCAAGAGGGCGGTAGAGTGATACATATAATAGCTATCAAACACCTGATTTACCAAAATAGCCACACGGTCTGCAATCACCAGCTTCATGAAGTATCCCCAAATCATCACTGTGAAGCCTTTAGTAATCCGGGAATAGTCCCATAGCTGGTGATTGGGAATATCCTGCACCTGGGAAAGAAGATTCTCACTTCGCTCAATTGGCCCGGCGACAAGCTGTGGAAAAAAAGAAACAAAGAGCGCATACTTCATAAGACTAGGCTCCGGCTCTATTGTCCCCCTGCTGACATCCAACGTATAGCTCAATGCCTGAAACGTGTAAAAGGAAATCCCCAC
>CAZVAV010000144.1:0-5744 GCA_964625135.1 uncultured Oscillospiraceae bacterium
CCCCCCTAGCAGGGGGGCGAACTTGCCCTGACACGGGGTAGAAAGAATTTTCTGGATACTCTTTTGTTCTCAAAAGAGTATCTCGCCGCCGAAGCGGCGAAATGCTCCGTTTGGCCGCCACAGCGGCGAAAATACTCGCCCCCGGAGGGAAAATTTTCCTTAGGCATAGGTTCCAAAGCTGTACTCGGTGGCAGGTGGCGGCAGCAGCTTGCTCAGCCCCTCGGCGGAAACCTCCTGTACCTCCATCGCCTTTTTCAGGACAGCAACACCGACATCCTGTTGCAGCTGCACCTGATTAATTCCGATGCTCATCGCCGCAATGGTAGAAAGATCCATTTCTCTCACCTCCTCCCACAAAATCGTTTAGAGCTCCTCGACCAGCATCCCCGCCCCGCGCAGCGCCGCCTGCACCCGCGAAAAGCAAGCCCGGTCGGGGCAGCGCAGTGTATGCAGATGGATGCCCCCGGTCAGCATCGAAAGCGGGGCGGCGTCCGATTGCCGGAGTGTCTGCAAAAAGCGGTCGGCGTCGTAGCGGGATTTCACCTGTAGCTGCCCGGTAATCTGCCCATAAACCGGATGCTCCACCGTGACGTCGACCACCGTAGCGCCCTGATCCACCGCCAGATAAAGCTCCTCGAGAAGCTGCTCGAGCGTGGTATGGCGGCAGGCAACGGTATAAAGCTCGCAGGCGCTCTCCCCGCTGCCCTCGAGCAGATAGCCGCGCGGGGTCGCCACCACCGGCGCGCCGCCGGCGCGCAGCAGCGCGATATCGCCGACGATGATCTGGCGGCTGACACGAAACCGCTCGGCCAGCGCCGACGCGCTCACCGGCTCGGTGGCTCTGCGCAGCAGCTTTTCCAGATTTGCCCTCCTGGTGCGGGCGCTCATTTTGGAAAGCCGCTCCGAGGCCGCATTTCTTCGCCGGGCGGCCTCCTCGCGGTCAACCGTCCATCCGCTTCCCTCTTCGCGCAGCAGGTCGCCCTCCCGCACGCCCTCGGGCAGCGCATGCAGCGGCAGCCGCAGCTGTCCGCCGTCATCGTCCTCACAAACCGCGATCGTTCCTTCAATCCGTTCGATGCTCAGCATGCGATCACCCCCTTGCGTCGATGGTGTCGTTGATCCGGTCGGCGGTCACCGTGATGGTGCTGCCGTCGGTGGTAAAGGTGATGGTTTTGCTCAAATCCGTCCGGTAGATCGGCCCGAACGGGGCGAGCCGCTCAAGGGTCTTTTCATTCGGATGACCGTAGGAGTTGCCCGCGCCGCAGGAGATGGCGGTCGCCTTGGGGGAAACCGCGTTGACAAATTTCTGCCGGGAGGAGGTGGAGCTTCCGTGATGTCCGGCGACAAGGATATCGGCGTCGATCGGCTCTCCGCCCTCGCGCAGCCGATCCTCGACCGGTGTCTCACCGTCGCCGGTGATCAGAAACGAGGCCTCCCCCGCGTCGATTCGCAGGCAGAGCGAGGTATCATTGAGGTTGTCCGGCTTCTCCACAAAGCCGTCGAGCAGCGAAAGGGTCACCCCCTGATCGAGCTGCACGGTGCGCGGCTCAAGCAAAAGCTCGACCGCGCAGCCGTTTGTCTCCAGCGCATCGAGCAGCCCCTGATAGCTGCGGTTGGTCGGCAGCAGCCCCTCGTCCACGGCGGGCATCCACAAATCCCTGACCTTGTAGCTGCCCAGCAGGTCGAGCAGGCCGCCGTAATGGTCGGTATGCGGGTGGGTCAGCACAACGAGATCGAGGGTGTCGATCCCCCATGCGTCGAGCTGCGCCGCCACCGCGCCGCTCTCCTCGCGCTCGCCCGCGTCGACGAGCACCGATTTATCCCGTGTGCGCAGCAGCAGGCTGCTGCCCTGCCCCACGTCGATCACCTGCACCGACACAAGCGCCCCGTCCGGCATCGCGGCGGTGGGAACGGTGCGTCCCCCGCCGTTATATTCCCATATGCCGAATCCGGCGAGCGCCGCGGCGAGGAGCGGCAGCAGCGATTTGAGCAGCTTTGCAAGCAGCCTTTCTTCTTTTGATTTCCGTCTTCGTTTTGCCACAGATGTTTCCTTCCCGGCAGCGACCCGGCGATGCCGGGACTACTGACCGTTTGTTTGTTCGGCCCGGTCGGCCTGATTGAGCTTCATTTCGATCCAGCGTTCCTTTGAGATGAGCACCGCGCGGGGCTTCGAGCCCTCGAACGGGCCCACGATGCCGCGCGCCTCCAGCTCGTCGACAATCCGCGCGGCGCGGGCATAGCCGAGCTTGAGCTTTCGTTGCAGCAGCGAGGTGGAGGCGATGCCCGCCTCGACCACACACTCGATGGCGGCGGGAAGCATCTCGTCCCCGTCCGAATCGTCGCTTGCTCCGCCGGAGGAGGATGCGTTGCCCTTGCCGGTCGGGGTCTGGCGGTCGATCTCCTCGAGCACCGTTTGGTCGTAATCGGCCGCTCCGGCGCTCTTGATAAAGCTGACCACCCGCTCGATCTCGTCATCCGAGACAAAGCAGCCCTGTACACGGGTTGGCTTGGCCGCCCCGACCGGGTAGAAGAGCATGTCGCCCATGCCCAGCAGCTTTTCCGCGCCGCCCATGTCAAGGATGGTGCGTGAATCGATCTGCGACGACACGGCAAAGGCAATCCGCGACGGAATGTTCGCCTTGATCACGCCGGTGATGACGTCGACCGACGGGCGCTGGGTCGCGATAATCAGGTGCATCCCTGCGGCACGAGCCATCTGCGCGAGGCGGCAGATCGAATCCTCGACCTCGGTGGGCGCCGCCATCATCAGGTCGGCCAGCTCGTCGACGATGATGACATAATGGGGCAGCAGCGTCAGCGGCTCCCCGCCCGGGGTCATCGGCGCATCGCCGGTGGCGGCCTCCCGCTGGGCGCGAACCAGCTTGTTAAACGACTCGATCTCTCTCGCGCCGTGCGCGGCAAAGAGCTTGTAGCGGTTGAGCATTTCGGTCACCGCCCAGCCCAGCGCACCGGCGGCCTTCTTCGGGTCGGTGACCACCGGAATCACGAGGTGCGGCAGTCCGTTATAGACCCCCAGCTCAACCACCTTGGGGTCGATCATCAAAAGCTTGACCTCGTCGGGGCGCGCCTTAAACAGGATGCTCATGATGATCGAGTTGATGCAGACCGACTTGCCCGAGCCGGTGGAGCCCGCAATCAGAAGGTGCGGCATCTTGGCGATGTTGGCAACGGTCATATTGCCCGCGATATCAAGGCCAAGCGCGGCGGTCACGTTGCTCTTTGCCTCGGAGAACTGAGGCGACTCGATCACCTCGCGCAGCGTAACCGGGGTGACGCTGCGGTTCGGAACCTCGATGCCCACCGCGGCCTTATTCGGAATCGGCGCTTCGATGCGAACCCCCGCCGAGGCGAGGTTGAGCGCAATGTCGTCCGCAAGGCTGGTAATCCGGGAAATCTTGACCCCGGCCGAGGGCTGTAGCTCGTACCGGGTGACCGCCGGGCCACGGGCAATGTCGATGATGCGGGTCTGCACTCCGAAGGATTGCAGCGTGTCCACCAGCCGCTGGGCGTTCTGCCGTAGCTCCTCGGTGGTGGATTCCTCCGCCGTGTTAAGCTTCGGCTCACGCAGCAGCGTGACCGGGGGCATCACATAAATCGGGGGCTCGGGCGGCACCGGTGGCGGCGCGGGCTCGGGCGGGATTTCCGGCACAGCCTGTGCTTCCTCTGCCGCTTGGGACTCGCCCTGCGCGGCCTGCCGCTTTTCCTGCACCTTGGCTACCCGATTGATGATGTCGTCGATGTAGAGCTGCTCGCCCTCGCCCTGCGGCGCGACCGGCGGCGCGGGCTGCTCCACTTGCTGCGAATTAGCAGGCTGGCGCTTGTCGAGCGCTTCGCAGCTCGGCTCCCCTGCCGGTTCGGGGGGCGGCACGGAGGCGGCGGCCTCGGGCGCTTCGTCAAGGGTAGACAGCAGCTTCTGCTTTTTGGTTTTCGGGGTTGGCCGCTCGGCAGGCGGGTCGTCGAGCGGAATATCCACCGTCCGGTTGGTGCGCGGACGCGGCTCCTCGCGCGGGGCGGGCATCGAATCGAGCAGCTCGTGATAGCCGTTCGACAGCTTCTCCATCGGGCGGCGGGCGGTGCGCAGCACCCCGGCGATGGTCGACTTGGTGATGATCATCCCAAGCAGGAAGAGCAGCAGAACCACCGAAATCCGGTCGCCCGGCTGTCCCAGCAGCATCAGCGGCATTCCAAAGAGCACCGCGGCCACCCCGCCGCCGTGCAGCGCCTGCCCGTCGGTATAAAGGGCGCGGAACAGGTCGGCCACCGTTTGTTGCTCGGGTCGTCCGGCCAAAAAGATCTGAAACGCCGCCGAAACGAGCAGCAGCAGCAGACCCGTCAGCGTCGCGCGAATCGGCAGATCGTCGCTGATCCGGTCAAAGGAGGCCATTACCGATATGTAGATGAGGATCGGCCCGATAAAGAAGGCCGACCAGCCAAACAGCCCGAGCAGCACGTTGTGCGCGGCCAGCCATCCTTCGCTTCCCTTGACAAAGGAGAGACAGAGGACGAGAAAGCCGATGGTGCACAGCAGAATGGCGAGCATCTGGTTCTGCGCGGCGATCTGTGCCTTGGTTTTTCGTTTTGATTTTTTCCGTGTGCGTTTTGCAGCCAATCCTAAAACCTCCCGTAGCTGTGAGAGTATCGTTCAAGTTCTTTGTCCCGCGCAAAAATTCCGGCGGGACGATCGGTTCATGTTGCGAAAAGCGCGACCACCGCCGTCTGCACCGGATGCCCGGCAAAAACGTCGTAGAGGCCGATCCCCAGCGTGAGCACACCGAGGACAAGGGCATCAACGCCCTCGACAACGATCATGTCGTCGGCAGCCGCCCCCTGAAGAATACCCTTGAGGATAAAGGTCAGCGAGAGCGGCAGCAGCGACACAAGCAGATGGGGTTACAGGACGAATCAGCGGACTTTCTTGTTGCCTTGCCGGGTGGCGGCGGAGCGCTTGGTCTTTTGAGAAGGCGGCTCTTTGGTTTGCTGCTCTTCTGGCTGCTCCTTCGACCGCTCTTCTGCTTGCTGCTCCTCGATTAGCCCATAGAGGCATTCGATCGCGTCGGAAAGCCCGCCCAGCCGGTCGATCAGCCCCTCGGCAACCGCCTTGTCGCCGTCAAGGGTCGTCCCCACATCCATGACCAGCTCGCCGGTATTCATCAGGAATTCGCGAAACCGCTTTTCGGTCATCTCCGAGTTTGAAATCACGAAGTCGATGATGCGATCCTGCATCCGCTCAAAATAATACAGCGTCTGCGGCACCCCGAGCACCATCCCGTTCATCCGCACCGGGTGGATGGTCATCGTCGCGCTCGGCACGATAAAGGAACGCCTCGCGCTGCATGCGAGCGGTACGCCGATCGAATGCCCGCCGCCGAGCACCAGCGAAACGGTCGGCTTTTTCATGCCCGAGACAAGCTCGGCGAGCGCCAGTCCCGCCTCAACGTCTCCGCCGACGGTATTGAGAATCATCAGCAGCCCCTCGATGCGTGGGTCCTGCTCCACCGCCACCAGCTGCGGAATAACATGCTCGTATTTGGTCGTCTTGGTCTGGGGGGGCGCATCGTAATGCCCCTCAATCTGCCCAATGATGGTCAGGCAGTGGATGGCATGTCGCCCCTCCATCGGAGTTACCGAGCCGCTCTGCTCGATCTGCTCACGCAGCTCCTGCTGCCGGTCGTTCATATGCCCCTGCTCATCCCGACCCTGCTCCTGTGAGGTGGGCGAGGGAC
>CAZVAV010000145.1:0-5730 GCA_964625135.1 uncultured Oscillospiraceae bacterium
GTCACCCCGCGTGAAAGCGCGCGCAGCAACACCCCGGCTGTCTCATTTCCCTGGCCGGTGATGATGATCGCGAGCTTTCGCGCATCGGCTCGGGCGATGATTTTGTCAATCATTTCGGAGGAAGCATAGATCATCACCGCACCGTAGAGAATCGTCTCAATGCTCTGATAGACCGCGGCGGCAAACAGCACCACCGCCAGATCGGTCGCCAGCACGATCCTGCCCAGCGAAAGATGGGGACGGCGCTTCTGAATCAGCTTAACAATGATATCGGTGCCGCCGGTCGAAGCGCCCCGCATCAAAATAATTCCAAGCCCCGCGCCGAGCAGCACCCCGCCGAACAACGCGGCGAGCAGCGGCTCCCCCCGATAGGGGGGAATCCTTGCAAAAACGCCATCGGTCATCACCGAGACATAAACCACCATTCGCAGGGTTGCAAATAAAAAGTCCCGTCCAAGGCTGCGCCATCCGATGACGAGCAGCGGAAGATTCATGAGGAAGGTGGTGGCGCCGATCGGAAGGCCAAAGACGGTAAAAAACACCGAGGCAATGCCAGAAAGGCCGCCGCCCACAATGAAATTGGGCGCGGAAAATACCCGTACGCCCAATGCCATCATCGCCGCGGCGGCGGCCTCGATCAAAAACTCAGACTTCAGATAATGTCGCAGCCCTGTTGTCGGATTTGTCGGCCATACCATGCTCCGCACCATCCAACTTTCTATCCAACTTTCTATCCAACGCTTTGTCCAGCGCCCCATCCTGCTTCACAAAATCCGGCTCAGCATTGAGAATCGCTTGAAAAAGCGCATGAATCCGCTGGTTTTCCCCCGCGAGATAAAGCCAGCCGAACAATGCCTCAAGCCCGGTTGCGGTTCGATATTCGGCAGCCGAGCTGTGACGGGGCGGTGTCACCCCATTGGAGTTGCGCCCCCTCTTGAAAACGGCAAGCTCAGCCTCGGTGAGCAGCGGTTCGATCACCGCGAAGGCAATGGCCTGCGCCGAGGCGCGTACCAGCTCGACGGTACGCCGATGTAGTCGGTCGGCGGACAGGCTGGTATACCGGCGCACCACCTCCTCGCGGGCAAGCATCTCGTAGACACCGTCTCCGACAAAGGCGAGGGTCATCGGATTGAGCAGCCGAAGATCGGTCAAATGTTGCGGTTCTAGCATCGCCTCTCCTCCGATCAGCGCAGATAGTCGAACTCAAACCCGTCGATGTCGACGGTGTCGTTCTCCTGTATCCCCATTTCCTCGAGCCGCGCAATGATCCCCGTGTTCTGTAGCGTCCGCTGGAGATACTGCAACGACTCATAATCCTCCATATTGACCGAAGCGAGGATATGCGGCATCCAGTCCGCCTTGATATAGTATATCCCGTCATCCCCCCTGGTAATCTCGAATCGGCGGGAATCCCCGGCGGAAACCTCCTCGCGCGGGAGCGGATCGGGCTCATACCGGACGACCGGCGGCAGCTCGTCCAGAGCGGCGGCAACCGCATTGATCAGCGGGTCGACCCCAGCTCTGGTGGCGGCCGAAATCTCGAACACCCGGTAGCCCCGCCGCTCCATCTCTTCCCGGAAGGAAGCCTTCTGCTCCTCAGAGGCGATGTCGCATTTGTTGGCGGCAACCAGCATCGGCCGTTGGGAGAGCTCCTCCGAGAAGTTTTTCAGCTCCCGGTTGATCAGGTCAAAATCCTCGATCGGATCTCTTCCCTCGCAGCCCGAGACGTCGACGACATGCACCATCAGCCGGCAGCGCTCGACATGGCGCAAAAATTCGTGCCCAAGCCCCACGCCCTCGGAGGCTCCCTCGATCAGGCCGGGAATGTCGGCCATGACAAAGCTTTTTTCCGCGTCGATCTGCACCACCCCAAGCACCGGCGTGAGGGTGGTAAAGTGGTAGTTGGCAATCTTCGGCTTCGCGGCGCTGACCATCGAAACGAGGGTCGATTTGCCGACATTCGGAAAGCCCACCAGCCCGACGTCGGCCAAAAGCTTCAGCTCGAGCATCAGATCGTACTGATCCCCGGGCAGGCCGGGCTTGGCGAAGCGGGGAATCTGCCGGGTGGGAGTTGCAAAGTGCTGGTTGCCCCAGCCGCCCCGTCCGCCCGAAGCGATAACGACCGGCTCCCCGTCGGATAGATCGGCCAACAGCCGCCCGGTTTCCCGATCCCGTACCAGCGTCCCCAGCGGTACCCGCACGACGAGATCCTCGGCGTTTTTTCCGCTGCATTGCTTTCCCCGCCCCGGCTCTCCGTCAGGAGCGATGTATTTGGTTTTATATTTAAATTCCATCAGGGTGGTTTTGTTGCTGTCGGCGACAAACATTACGTTTCCGCCCCGGCCGCCGTCACCGCCGTCCGGGCCGCCCGCCGCGACATATTTTTCACGATGAAACGACACCGCGCCGTCCCCGCCCTTTCCCGCGCGCACACGGATAAAAGCCTGATCTACAAACATATTCCGCCTCCTTGCCTAGGTCATTCTTCTCACGTCAATCTTGCGCCGAACAGGAACGAATATCCCCGCCGGCCATTGAAAATCAGATATCAAAAAATCCCGAGCGGACGCTCGGGATTTTTGTTGCAGTTTTCCGCTTAGTTCTCCGCGTAGACCGAAGCCTTTTTGCGGGTAGCGCCCATCCGCTCGAAACGGAGCGTTCCATCGACGAGCGCGAACAGGGTATCGTCCGAGCCGATGCCGACATTCTCGCCGGGATGAATGTGGGTGCCTCTCTGACGAACGAGGATATTGCCGGCCTTAACAAACTGACCGTCGGCGCGCTTGACGCCAAGACGTTTCGCTTCCGAGTCGCGGCCGTTTTTAGTAGAGCCTACGCCTTTCTTATGTGCCATTTCGGTTGCACCTCCAGGTTAATTCAAATCATCATATTTGCGGGAGCATTACGCGTTGATCGCGGTGATCTCCAGCTTCGTATAGGGCTGTCTGTGACCCATCTTGCGCTTAGAGTCCTTCTTGGCGCGATAGGTGAAGACGGTGATCTTCTTGCCCTTGGCGGTGCGAAGCACCTTGGCAACGATCTTTGCGCCTTCGACGGTAGGAGCGCCGACAACGGTGCCCTCATCCTTGCCCACGGCAAGAACGTGATCGAATTCGACGGTGGACTCAACCTCGGCATCGAGCTTCTCGACGAAAATGACGTCGCCGGGAGCAACCCGGTACTGCTTTCCGCCAGTGGTAAATACTGCGTACATGTTACACCTGCTTTTATCAGTCTCGCTGCAGCCGGGCGGCGTTTTGACGCACTTCGAGCCTGGTGCATGCGGCGAGAATTATCATATCATGTCCAATTGGCATTGTCAAGGGATTTTTCGGGGAGTTGCAGCAAAAAAATCCCATCCTCCGCATCGTTCATTGCGGCCGGGGTGGTTGCTCTTCTTTGATCGCGGGCGAATCCTCCGCGTCCACAGGGTCTTCCCCCTGTGAAGCCAAAGGCTCCGTTGATTCGGATTGCTCAGCCGCCGCCCCGTCAGCCACAACCGGCATCGCGAGGGACATCCATGCGGGAGCGCCATCGCGCAGCTTTTTTCTTGCGAGCAGCCAGAGAGCCGCCGAAACGACCGCCATCACCACCGCGAGCAGCTGGGAAACCCGCACCGGGCCAAAAAACAGGCTGTCGGTGCGCAATCCCTCGATGACCGAACGACCCAGCCCATTCCAAAAGAAATAGAAGAGGGTCAGCTCACCGGTAAAGCTTCTCCGGCGGGTATACCACAGCAAAAAGAGAAAGCCTGCCATCGTCCATACGGACTCGTAAAAAAAGGTGGGATGCACCGGGATCTCGCTCATTGAAAGCACCTGCTCCGGGGAAAAGCCGGTCAGCAGCTCGGGTCTCAGGTGAAAGTACCGATCGATGACCGGGCTGACCATCCGCCACGGCCCCTCAAAATAGCCGCCGAACGCCTCGATATTGACAAAATTGCCCCATCGGCCAATCGACTGCCCGAGCAGAAGCCCGCCGAGCGCCGCGTCGGTGCCGCGCAGCAGCGGAATTTTCCACAGGCGGCAGAGGATGGCGGCACAGATCAGCGCGCCGATCACACCGCCGTAAAAGGCGATGCCGCCCTTCCAGACCGCGATGATCTCCTCGGGATGCACCTTGTAATAGTCCCACGAAAACGCGACGTAGTAGATTCGCGCCCCCACCACGGCGGCGAGAACCGAATAGAGGATCACATCGGTGATCCTGTCACGGTTAAGGCCAAACTGTCCGGCACGCCAGACGGCATACCAGACACCCAGCGCGATCCCGGTTACCACGATAATCCCATACCAATAGACGGTCAGCGGGCCGATGAAGATTGCTTCGCGGTTCAGCGAAAACTCCAGTCCCAGACCCGGAAAGCCCAGCGAAGCGCCGAGCGTCGGGTCTGCAAGGTGAATGAAACCGTTCATAAATCAGGCCTCCTGCGGGCCGCGTACCACCGAAAGGGCGCAGCGCTCGATGTCAAAATTCTCGCGGAGATAAGCCTGCGCGTCGTTGAGGGTCAGCTCACCGAGCAGCTCGAGCGGCTCATAGGCAGTGAAATCGGCCAGCTTGGCAAGCACCATCATTCCGGCCATCGATTCGACATTGCCGTAAATGCCGACATACCGGCCGTAGGCGGCACGGCGCGCCCGCTCGAAGTCCTCCTCAGAGATGCCCCGCTCCTGAAGGGCGCGAACCCCGTCGAGAATCCGAACAAAGACCGCATCGGGGTCACGGGATTCCCCCGAAAGGATATTGACGAGGTAGTTCGGCCCCGCCAGCACCTCCGAGTCAAAAGTGGTATTGATCAGCCCTTCGTCATAGAGCTCGCGGTAGAGCGCGGTGGATTCTCCGGCGATGAGGTCGCAGACCAGCTCGCCGGTAACCTGTGCAAGGACATTCTCGCGATAGTCCTTGCTCTTCCCCTTAAAGCCGATCTGGAACAGCGGTGTCGCCACCTCAAGGGTCTGCTCGACCCGGCGCTCACGAATTTCCTCCGGCTCGTCCAGCTCACGGGTGGTCACCTGCACCGGAGCGGCAGGCTTGAGAATCTTGTCGCAGGCTTCGAGCACATCCTTGATCTCAAAGTTTCCGGCGATCGAGAGAACCATGTTATGCAGGTTATAGAAGGCGTTATAGCAGCGGTACAGCAGGTCGGCGCTGATCTCGGCGATCGATTCCACCGTTCCGGCAATGTCAATTTTAATCGGGTGGCTGTGATAGAGCGCCCCCAACAGATTGAAATAGACCCGCCAGTCGGGATCATCGTCGTACATACGAATTTCCTGCCCGATAATCCCCTGCTCCTTCTGGACGGTCTGCTCGGTAAAATAAGGGGTGGAGACCAGATTGAGGAGAATCTCCAGCGAATCGCGGAATCGGTCGGTGCAGCCAAACAGGTAGGCGGTTCGGTCAAAGGAGGTGTACGCGTTGGCCGAAGCGCCGGTCTTGGCGTACTGCTCAAAGGCGTCCCCTTCCTCGCTCTCAAAGAGCTTATGCTCAAGAAAATGGGCGATGCCGTTGGGCACCGATACCATCTCCCCGTCCCCCACCGAAAAAGAATCGTCAATCGAGCCGCAGCGGGTCGCGAAAAGGGCATAGGCGGTGGAATAGCCCTTCATCGGGCAGAGCATGAGGGTCAGGCCGCTCGGATGCTCAATACGGGTATAACCCTCCCCCAGTCGGCGGGAGGCCACAGATTCACTTAACATCAGATTCCTCCTTTGCGGTGAGCAGATATAC
>CAZVAV010000146.1:0-5727 GCA_964625135.1 uncultured Oscillospiraceae bacterium
CGCCGACGGCAGAATTTCCGCCGAAGCGGAACAGGCGGTTCATACGCTGCTGCGCCGTACCTTCCGCCCCGAGTTCCTCAACCGGATTGATGAGACGGTGCTCTTCACCCCGCTCTCGAAGGAGCAGATCAGCAGCATCGTCGACCTGCTGCTGGCACATTTGCAGCGGCGGCTCTCCGACCGGCAGATTAAAATTGCCCTGACCGCCGAAGCACGGCAATCGATCGTCGACAATGGATACGACCCCGCCTACGGCGCGCGGCCATTGCGCCGCTACCTCCAGTCGAAGGTTGAAACGCTGATCGGCCGAATGCTCATCGCCGAGGACGTGCCGCACGGCTCGACCATCACCGTTTCTCTCGGGGAAAACGGCCTGACCACTTCGGTGACAAGTCTCGCCCAAAATTGATCGTTTGTTTGATCAAAGCCGCCGGACACCTCCTCGATGTCCGGCGGCTTGTTTTTATCGATAACGCACAATCAAAGCTTGAAATTTTTGTCGTATTGAAGGATAATAAGAAAAAATTTGTGTACGGAGGTTTTCATTATGGCAATTTCTCTCCGCCGGGTCGGCATCATCGGAGCAGGACATGTCGGCGCACACTGCGCCTTTTCGCTTGCCACACAGGGGATCGTCGACGAGCTGGTGCTGGTTGACGCAAATCGGCAGAAGGCCGTCAGCGAGCAGCAGGATCTGCGCGATTCGGTTGCCTATCTGCCGCACCGGGTAAGGGTTTCGATCGGTGAGCCGGAGGAGCTCGCCGGGTGTGACATCGTCGTGATCAGCGTCGGCACCATCACACAGGATGAAAACCGCCTTTCCGAGCTCTTTACCAGCGCCGAGATCGTTCGGGAGGTCATTCCGCGCGTGGTGAAAGCAGGCTTTGACGGCATTTTTATCAATATTACCAATCCCTGTGACATCATCGCCCGGGAGGTCTATCAGCTCTCAGGGTTCCCGAAAAACCGTGTGCTCGGTACCGGTACCGCGCTCGACAGCGCCCGGTTTCGGGAGGTGCTTGCCCGCGAAACCGGGGTGGATCACAAATCGATCACCGGCTATATGATCGGTGAGCACGGCGCTTCCCAGCTTTGTCTCTGGTCGAATGTCACGTTGGAAGGAAAGCCGCTCTCCGAGCTGCGGCAGCAATATCCCGAGCGCTTTGGGCATCTCGACAGAAACGCCATCCAGCAGGAGGTTATCGACGCGGGCTGGAAAACCTACCTCGGCAAGGGGGCGACCGAATACGGCATTGCCTCAACGCTGGCACGAATTGTACAGACCATCTTTTGTGATGAGCGGCGGATGATGCCGGTTTCTGCCCTGCTCGAAGGGGAGTACGGGCGCAACGGCTTTTTCATCGGCACCCCCGCCATTCTTGGCAAAAATGGAATAGAGCAGATTGTCGAGATGACCCTCTCGCCCGAAGAAAACACCGCCTTTCAGCACTCCTGTGATCTGATTGAAGAGAACATCGCCAAGCTGGCACGCTCTCAATCGTAAACCATTTTATAATACTGGTTGACAAGTGACTTCTTTCATCGTATACTGTGATCAGTAAACCATTCCGTTTATAAAGTTTACAATAAAAGGAGTCTGTTTCGATGAATTCGTCCCGTGTCAGAATCCATACCCTTACTCGAATCGCAATGTTTGCCGCTGTTCTTGCGGTCTGCTCACAGATCGCTATCCCGCTTCCCTCGGGCATTCCGGTCACATTGCAGACCTTTGCCGTGGCGCTGGCAGGCTTTGCCCTTGGCGCAAAGCAGGGATCAACCGCCGTGCTGGTCTGGTGCGGCATTGGATTGATCGGCGCACCGGTCTTCTCCAATTTTATGGGCGGCCCGGGCTCCCTTTTCGGAAAAACCGGCGGCTTTATCCTTGGGTTTCTCCCGATGGCGCTGCTCTGCGGGCTTGCCGCGGCAAAAAAGCTGCCTCTGCGCATCGCTCTTTCGGTCGTAGGGCTGGCCATCTGCCATCTTTGCGGGGTGGCACAGTTTGCACTGCTCACCGGCATGGATTTTTGGAAAAGCGCGCTGCTTGTTTCGCTGCCCTATCTGGTTAAGGATCTGATCTCGATGGTGCTGGCCGAGCGGTTCGCCGCTGCGCTTCGCCGGATTCCCTATTTGAACGCGCAGACCGTGCGGTAACCGATGGCTTAAAAAACGAAGGTACCCTGTGAAGATTTTGCAGGGCACCTTCGTTTTTCAATTCTCCCCCAGCATTGCGGAAGCAACTTCGATAAAATTCAAAATCGCCTTCCAGCAGTAGGGCTGCTTGAGCCATCCGAATTGAATCGAATAGCGGGTTGTCCTTTCAAACCGCAGCACCCGAACCATGGACAGCTGCTCGGCAGTCAGTGCTTTTCGCACTAAAATCTCCGGGCAGAAGCAAGCGCCAACCCCTCTGACACAAAGCTCAAGCAGCGTTTCGATGTTGGAGGAGTGTGCGCTGATCTTTGGCGAGCAGAACGCCTCGGCAATCAGCCGACCTCCAATTTGACCCGCGACATCCTCCTGACTTCCAACCAGAAACGGGCATTCCGAGAGCAGGGAAATATTCTGCTCTGCTTCAACCTGCCGAATGAGCTGCTCTGTCTTCTCCCCATAGAGCTGATGCAGCAGCCGGGCAGGGACTACCAGCGCCAATTCCTCTTGGTAAAAAGGACGGGTTTCAATTCCCGGCATCCCATCGGGAAAATATGCGATCAGCAGATCCGCCTCCCCGTCGAGCAGCCGCCTTTGTAACACGTCGTTGGTATCTTCGATGAGGCGCACCTCAATTTTGGGATACCGGGCATGATATTCCGCAATCAGCTCGGGGAGGATGGCTCTGCCGCGTGTATGTGCGATTCCCACCCGCAGCACCCCCTTTTCTTCCGACCGGATATCTGCAAATTCCTGATTCATCGCCCCATACAGCTTTTCAAACTGCTTTGCGTAACGCAGAAAGACCATCCCGGCATCGGTCAGGGACAGCGGGGTCGTTCGGACAAGCAGCCGACACCCCAGCTCGCGCTCAATCGCGGCAATATGGGTGCTAAGCGTCTGTTGGGTAATATGCAGCCGCTCGGCAGCCCTTGTAAAGCTCATTTCCTTTGCAACGCTGGAAAAGTATTTCATGCTTAAAAAATTCATTTCCGCTTCCGCCCTTTTGTGTCAGCCTCAATTTACAGTGTTTTTACTGTATTATACACCGAAAATAACAGTTAGACAATTGCCTGTTTCTCACTATAATAAAAGAGAACGGAGTGGATTTTATGCTTGAAGCAATCATTCTGATGATTTTCACGGCGGGGCTGCTCACCAGTGTTTTTGTCGGGCTTCCAACCCTTTATGCCCTGCTGCTGGGCTATCTGCTTTTCTTCCTCTATGCGTTGAAGAAGCACCATTCGGTGGGGACTATCCTGCGGATGTCCCTCAAGGGAGTGCGCACGGTAAAGAACGTTCTTCTCGTCTTTCTTCTCATTGGTATGATCACGGCGGTTTGGCGTGCGTGCGGTACGATACCGGTTATTGTGGTTTACGCTTCCCAGCTGATCGTTCCTTCCCTCTTTGTGCTGATTACCTTTCTGCTCTGCTGCTTTGTTTCGGTGCTGTTCGGCACCTCCTTCGGCACGGCCGCAACCATCGGCGTGATCTGTATGACGGTTGCCAATTCGATGGAGATCAGCCCGGTCATTACCGGAGGCGCGGTGCTCTCCGGAATCTATTTCGGGGATCGCTGCTCCCCGATGTCAACCAGCGCCCTTCTGGTCAGCGAATTGACCAAAACCGATTTGTTTCACAACATCAGGCGGATGCTCCGCGAACAGGTAATCCCCTTTTTAATTACCTGTCTGGTTTACCTTCTGCTGGGCTTGAAGGTCGGAAATCATGGGCCCGTTTTCGATATTCGCGCCCTCTTTTCACAACAGTTTCAGCTGCATTGGATCGCACTCCTTCCCGCGCTGCTGATTCTGATCCTTTCCCTGCTCAGGGTTGATGTCAAGCTGATTATGGTCGTGAGCATTGCGGTCGGCAGCGCCCTCTGTCTGCTGGTTCAGGGGATGGATGGGAACACGCTGCTGCGAACCGTCGTCATGGGATACCACTCCACGGATCCCCGGCTCGCGTCAATGATCGACGGCGGCGGGATTGTATCGATGCTCAACGTCACGGCGATTGTCTGCATTTCTTCCACCTATACCGGCATTTTCGAGCAAACAGGGCTGCTTTGCGGCCTAAAGCATGCCATTGAGGCAGCCGGTCGGAAAATCACCCCCTTTGGCAGCGCGCTGCTGACCTCGGTTGCCGCCGGAATGGTGGCCTGCAACCAGACGCTGACTGTCATGCTGACCCACCAGCTCTGTAACGAGATGATCCCCGATCCAAAGGAAATGGCCGATACGCTGGAGCATTCCGCTCTTGTGGTCGCGCCGATGATTCCATGGTCGATCGCCGCGGTGGTGCCGATTTCCTCGATTGCCGCCCCCTACAGCTGCATCTTCGCCGCCTGCTATCTGTATCTGCTGCCGCTCTGGAAGTTAAGTTCCGTTCTGACTGCGCGTCATTCCCTGCCCGGGCTTTCGAGCGCCCGTTCTCTCCCGCGTGAGAACACACGATAACTACTGCCCCTGGATTCGGATAGAAGAAAGCCCGCCTCAGCAATTGAGGCGGGCTTTCTTCGGCGAATCAGCGGTTGACCATCAGATGCTGAAAGGCTCGTTCAAGATCCGAAATGGTCATGACATACATTGGAAGCTCCTCCGAGATCATGTCGTAGGAGGCGCGGTACCAGGAGCCCTTGCGGTAGGTCATCTCGGTGGGGGTAATCCACACCAGATGAGAAAAATGGGTCTTAAAGAGCCGCAGCCGCTCGAGTCCGCTCATTCCGTAGTAGTGGTCGGTCAGCTCGTAGGGGGACATCTCGCCGTCTCCAAAGATGATGGTCTTATAGCGGTGATCCAATTCGGCGAGAATCTTATCGGATTCGACCCGATCATGATAGCGCAATTCCGGAGTGGTATAGAGATAACGTCCAATATAGTTATGAAAATAATAGATTCGCAGATCCTTAAAATGGTTCGACTGCCGCACCGCCGTAAAAAGCTGTGCGCAGAGCTCCCGGTGCTCATCCATTGAGCCGCCCGAATCCATCAGCAACAGCAGCCGCACCGTATTTTTACGGGGACGACGGTAGACGATTTTGAGATGTCCCGCGTTGTCGCAGGTTTCCCCGATGGTTCCCTCCAGATCAAGCTCATCCTTTGGCGCGTCGTCCTTGCTGGAAAACTGCCTCAGCCTGCGCAGCGCAAGCTGAAGCTGGCGCGGCGTGATCACAGTATCCTCCCGGAAGTCCTCATACTGCCGCTCCCCCGCTACCTCGAAGGCGCGGCGGTGCATCGAACGGCCTCCCACCCGGATGCCCGTCGGACTGTTTCCGGCGTTTCCAAAGCCGGACATGCCGCCGGTGCCAATCCAGTAATTACCACCGTTATGCTCCTCCTTTTGTTCCAGCAGACGTTCCTGAAACATCCGGCGAATTTCGTCAAGCTCGACGCGAAGCAGCCGTTTGGCCGCCTCCGGGTCAAAGTTGTCCAGCTCAACCATCGGGCGGTCGAGCCAGCGAAGCAGGTTATCGGGCAGCGGCTGCTCGGAAGCTTCGATGACCTCCCAAAAGTATTCCAGAAAGGCGCGATGATAGGCCGAGTAGTCCGATTCGCTCTTGATCAGAACCGAACGGCA
>CAZVAV010000147.1:0-5726 GCA_964625135.1 uncultured Oscillospiraceae bacterium
CTCTTTGCGGGGTTTGCCGAGGACGAGGCAATGCACGCGGCCAAGCTCGGGGAGCTGCTGCACGAATATCAGGGTTAACAAGAACGCCATATTGCAAAGCAGAAGCATTGCAATATGGCGTTTTTAATGTTACAGCAGAATGCTCAGTCCGGAGAGAATCAAGAGGATGTTTGCAAGAACCGAAAACCGTTCCTTGCTGATTCGATCATGCAGCCGATTGCCGAAATGTACCCCCAGCAACGAGATTGCCATCCCCGGAAGAATCAGCCCAAGCCGCGCGGGAGTAACCTGTGCGGTGAAGAGATGTCCGAGCAGAATCAATGAGTTGAGAAATACCCAGACGGCGGTGAGCGTTGCACGAAAAACGGCCTTGTCGGAAAAGCGCTGCTTGGCATAGATGACCAATAGCGCGCCCCCTGAAAGAAAAAGTCCATGCAGCACCCCGGCGGCAATCAGGAGAAGCCAAACCGCCGGGTCGGGCAGAGGCGGATCGTGCCGTCCGAGCAGCCCGCGTACCGCGATCACAATAATCAGCAGCCCATAAACCAGCAGCAGCGATTCGAGTTGAACCACGCCCGAAATTCCTTGTGCGAGCAGCATCCCAAGCGACATCGAGACAACGATTTTAATCAGTTCCCGGTATTCAATCGAGCGAAAATTTTGAACCGCCATGACGATACAGCAGAAGAGACCGACCGTATTGAGGATGACCTTTGCGTCCGCAATGCCAATCAGAAGGATCGAAACCGGCATGGCAAGCATGGTTCCGGCAAAGCCCGAGATGGTTTGAACCATGTTGGTAAAGAAGATTACAAAAAGCAGGCAGAGTTCCTTCAACGGGCGGTTGCCCCCTTCCTTTGCGGCGGATCATCTACTCGGATACGACACAGCAGCTTTCACGTGCTTTAATTTGATAGGGCAGCTCCAGCTTGACCGGCAGCCGGTGTCCCTTGTTAATCCGGTCGAGCAGAATTTTTACCGCCATTTTTCCCATTTCCTCTTTGGGAATGCTGATGGTCGAAAGCATCGGGGTGACATAGGAGGCCATTTCGATGTCATCAATGCTCAGAAGCGACACATCCTGCGGGATTTTGAGACCCATTTCCTTGATGCCCTTGATCGCTCCGACCGCCGTGATATCGTTGCAGCAGAAGATGGCGCTTGGCAGCCTACCGTTTTCCCGCAGCCGCCGCACGCCGTGATAGCCGCCCTCCATCGAAAGGCTGACATCGGCGATGTATTCCTTGGACATCGCCAGCCCAAGCTGCTCCATCTCGTCCCGGTATCCCTTATACCGGATTTCATTCTCCACCTCGCCGATGTAGCCGATCGAGCGATGTCCAAGCGATTGCAGATAGCGCACCGCGGTGCGAGATACCCGGTAACCGTCGCAGAGAATTTGGTCGATATCCGGATTGACGGCGTTGAGCCCGACATAGATCAGGTTGCGAAACTCGCCGCGCAGCAATTGAAGATGCTCCGGCTTGCAGCGACCCAGAATGACGATGCCGTCGATGTTGGCGCTCTTAAGCAGATCGAGGCTGGAGGAGGAGACGAGCTGCGGAAAGGAAAGGGAGTATTTAATAAAATATCCGTTGCGAAACGCCTCCTGCTCCACCGCGCGGTAGATGCTGTTGAAGAAGGGATCGTTGTTGATATCGGTAGAACGCGCAAAAATGCAGGCGAGGTTCTTTTCGGGCGTCTCCTGCTCGGCGTTCTGCTTTTCACAGGCCGCCAGCTTAAGACGCTGGGCGTGCTGGTTTGGTACGTAGCCGCAGGCGCTGACCGCGTCCCAAATTTTTTCCCGCACCTGCTGGCTCGCGCATTTGGTGTCATTTTTATTGATGACCCGCGAGACGGTCGAGGCGGATACCCCTACCTTTTCTGCAATTTCCTTGAGTGTCATGAGCGATCCCTCGTTCCTGTTTTGTTATCCCAGATAGGCGTCGATGATATTGATAAAGCCATCGGGATAGAAGCCGATGTCCCCGGTGAATCGGGTCAAGCCCACCAAGCCGCCGTCCACCTCGTCGATCGAGGCGAGCATCCCGGCGTTGTCGGCCTTCAGTCCGCCGCCGTAGAGAAAGGGAACCTGCGGGAAAAGCTCCTTGGAGAGGCAGGCAACCTTGCGGATGTCCTCACGACCGGGTACCGGACGTCCGGGTCCGATTGCCCAGACCGGCTCGTAAGCGATTCGCAGCTTTGTGAGGTCGATTCCTTCGAGGCCAATGGCGAGCTGGCGGCTGATGACATCGCGCCAGTGCTCCTGCTCCTCGGCACGCTCTCCCACACAGTAGAGAACCGTCATGCCGGCATCAACCGCGCAGCGGATCTCGGCATTGAGCAGGCGGCTGATCGCCTCCTCGTCGCACGCGCCCGCGGCGGCCAGAATCTCCCGCTTGTCAATCCGCTCCTCGCAGTGGCCGATGATGGCGCAATCACAGCCGAGGGCGGTCATCGATTTGGCGGTACGGCTGGTGGTGTAAGCGCCGAAATTGACACCCTTGACAACATCCTTGCGAAAGACTCCCTGACAGCCGATGTGCAGTGGAAAGACGTTTCTCTTGGCCAGAACGGCAGGAATAATATGTGCCTCAGGCAGGAAAAGGCCGCACTCGAGCCTGCCTGCGAAGGAGGAAAGCTCCTTTTGAATCTCCGAGACAAGATATGAGCCCCAGACCAAGGGAGCGGCCATCGAATTGATACCGCCCTGCTCGCTTCTCACATCGAAGCGCTTTAGATTTGCATAGACATACTTCATGGCAAATGCCCCTTTTATCGTTTGATCATTTTACCTGAGCCGTAATCGTCGTTGGTAAAGTAAGCGTTGGCGCCGTGCTTGCGGTAGTAGTGGCGGTCGAGCATGTAATTGGGCAGCGGCGCGGGGTTTTGATCGATGCTGTACATCGAAACCGCCATTTTGCAAATTTCCTCAAGCACCACCGTTTTGTGTACCGCGTCCCACACATCCGTGCCCCAGGTAAAGGGGCCGTGGCAGGGGGAGAGGGCGGCGGGAACCTCGGCGGGATTGACGCCGTGCTCCTCAAAATATCGGACGATCGCCATGCCGGTGTTCCACTCGTACTCGCCCTCAACCTCCTGCCGGGTCAGCTCCCCGACGCAGGGAACCGGGCCGGCAAAGTAGTCGGCGTGGGTGGTGCCAAAGCATGGCAGGTCGCGGCGCAGCTGAGAAAGAACGGTTGCGTAGGTCGAGTGGGTATGGACGATGGCGTTGCAGCTTGGAAAATGCTCGTAGAGGGCGCGATGGATATCGAGATCAACCGAGGGCTTGAGCGGCCCCTCAAGGATTTTTCCATCCAGATCGACGACGCTGACATTCTCGACGGTCAGCTCGTCGTAGGGAATTCCGACCGGCTTGATGACGATCAGCTTATTTTCCCGGTCGATGCCGCTGACATTACCCCAGGAATATTTGACGAGATCGCGCTTTGGCAGCTCCCGGTTGCCCTCCACGACAATCCGCTTGAGTTCGGAGAGGTTCATTTTGCTTCCTCCTTCTGAATGGCGTCGACAAAGCTCTGATAGCAGTCGGCCATCGCTTTTCCCTTTTGGAAGAGGGTGAAATAGCCGCCGACCACCACATCGCAGCCTGCTGCAAGACAGCGGCAGGCGATTTCGTTGTTCACGCCGCCGTCCACCTCGATGAGGACCCTGCGATCCCCGATCAATCGGCGCAGCGCGGCGATTTTTTGATCCATAAAGGGGAGAAAGCTCTGACCCGAGAAGCCAGGCTCAACCGACATCAGCGTCACCGCGTCGACCGAATCGAGCAGCTCGGTCAGCCGGTCGACCCCGGTGATCGGATTGAGGGCCACCGCCGGCTTCATTCCGGCGGCGCGAATCTGCTGGCAGAGACGAAACGGATGATCGGTCGTCTCAAGATGAAAGCAGAAATAGTCGCAGCCAAGCGCCGAGAACGCTTCGATGTGGTTCTGAGGATTGACGGCCATGACATGGGCGTAGACGGGATGCTTCGCCGCCTGGCACACCGCGCGGATTGCGTCGGCGCCAAAGGCGAAGTTTGGTACAAAGCTGCCATCCATCACATCGATGTGAAACCAGTCGACCCCAAGACCGTTTAATTCCTCCACCGTTTCGCCGAGCTGCAGCGGATCGGCGCAGAGCAGGGAAGGAGAGGTGTGAAACATGACGCTTCCTCCCTTAATAGTCGAAGATCGACTTCATGTTATGTCCCTTGCCGACCACCGCCTGATCCATTCCCTCCTGAATCTGCTCGATGGAAAACCGGGCGGTGATGAAATCCTTGACATAGACCCTGCGCTCCTCAAAGAGGCGGATCGCCGTTTCAAAGTCGTCGCGGGTGTAGGTGATATTTCCGAGAAAATTGAGCTCGTTGCGCTGAATCTGGGCGACGTTGAGCTCGACGTTCTCACTGTAGTTGCCGACGATGACCACCGTGCTGGTTTTCGCCGCGGCATCCAGAATTTGCTGGAAAAGGGGCTTCGCACCGACGCAGTCGATGATGACATCGGCGGGGTCTGCGCCAAACGCTTCGATTACCGCGTCCTTTACCGTCTTGCCGGAGGTGTTGATCGGCAGGGCGATGCCCGCGCGTCTCGCCATCTCGATCTTTTCCTCGCTGATGTCGCAGATGGCGACATGGGCGGCGCCGAGCAGCTGGGCCGCCTGGGCAACAAAGTTGCCGATGGTGCCGCCGCCGAGGACGAGCACCCGCTTGTCCTTCACCTGCCCTCTGCGGGCGGCGTGAACGCCGACCGCGAACGGCTCGATCAGAATCGCCTCGTCGAGCGGGAGCTCGGAGGAGACCACCGGGCAGTACTCCTCGTCGATGGCGAAGTACTCGCTTCCCAAGCCGTCCGACTGAACGCCGAGCGAGTTAAAGTTCTCGCACGCGTTCTCATGTCCGTTCTTGCAGGGATAGCAGCCGTGGCAGGCGATGATCGGGCGCACACAGATGGTATCGCCAACCTTGACGCCGGTCACCTGCTTGCCAACCTCCACCGCGATTCCGATTCCCTCATGAAACGGAACAATCGGGAAGGTCATAAAGCGGTTCTTGCCCGAAAACACCTGAATGTCGGTACCGCAGACTCCGACCCGGCGAAGCCGGATCAAAACCTGACCGTCGCCGCACCGGGGGGGCTCGCACTCGGTCATAATCGCCTTGTTCGCCTGCGGAAAAATGACCTTTCTCATCCTTAACCCTTCTTTCTCTCGATGGCGCGCAGCGCTGCCGCCTCGATGGCCGGGGCGGTGAGGCCATAGACCTCGGCCAGATCGGCGGGGGAGCCGGAACGGCCGAAGCGATCCTGCACGCCGACCTGCTCAACCGGGCAGGGGCTGCGGCGGGCGAGAACCTCGCAGACCGCGCCGCCAAGGCCGCCGTAGATGTTATGATCCTCGGCGGTGACGATGCAGCCGGTTTCGGCGGCGCAGCGCAGAATCAGCTCCTCGTCAATCGGCTTAATCGAAGCCATGTCGATGACCCGAGCCGAAATGCCCCGGGCGTCGAGCGACTTCGCGGCCTCCAGCGAACGGCTGACCATGTCGCCGATTGCGATGATTGAAACATCCGCGCCTTCGCGGACACAGTGCCCCTTGCCGATAGTGAAGGTGACTGCCTCATCCTCATAGACCTCGGGGGTTCCCAAACGGCCAAACCGCAGATAGACCGGGCCGTGCAGCTCGAGCGCGGCCTTGACCCAGGCGTAGGTCGAGCGGGT
>CAZVAV010000148.1:0-5721 GCA_964625135.1 uncultured Oscillospiraceae bacterium
TAAATCACAGAAGCCCCCGTGCCTGCCCTTTGGACAGACACGGGGGCTTCTGTTACAAATGTAATATCTAGCGGTACTCCAGCACCTCGCGAAGTAGCTGCTCTCGAGCGATGAGGTGGGTAAAAAGCCCGGTGGAGAGCGCCCCGGCAAGCGCCTGACGGTTGACGTTGGCCGAACAGATGCCGATCACATTTTTGCAGCGGGCGAGCAAGGGAATGGGGATCTGAATCGCATAATCGGTTTCCGACTCGATGATCTCCCCACGCTCATTGTAATAATAGGCGAGCAGCCGCCCCACCGCCCGCTTTTCGGCAAGCAGCGTGCCATACCGCGCAACCGATGCAAAGTCGGGGGTGGAGGGGTAGTTTCCGATGTTGACCAGCGCGGCGTCGAGCCGCTCCCACTCCCGGTAGACCGCACGGTAGTGCTCGGTCTGCGAAAGCAGCTCCTGCTCCTGCTTGGTTTCGGCAAAGGCGGGGGTATAGAGGTAGTGGGGCTGCGCCCCGCATTGCTGCGAGATAATCCGCACATTTTCGTTGGAATGATAGTTGCGGATCGAGATGCCGGAGTTTCCGACCAGTGGGCAGATCTGCCCCGCCAGCCCCCGGATCGGATTGCGCCCCTCAAGGGTGTCTACCAGCACCCCGACGAGATGCCCCCATCCGATTCCAAGCCGCTCCCCCCCGAGCTCCATCAGCGTGCGGAGCGCCCCTTCGGCCAGCGCCCGGTTGGTGCGGCTGTTATCCGCGGCGTCGGGCAGCAGGAGCCCGCCCCGTATTCCGTAAAGGTTGCGCCCCTGCGTGAGCAGCGGCCCCTCCCCCTCCTCGGGGCTGTGAATGCGGATTTCGACGATTCCAAGCTCCCGCGCCTCGCGCAGCATCCGGCTCACCAGCGGGCGGGAGACGCCAAGCCTGACGGCAATTTCGTTCTGCGTTTGATCCTGTTCGTAGTAGAGCCGCGCGACCTCGGTCAGTCGCTCGGTTCGATCACTGCGTGTATTCATAACCGCTCCTTGACATTTGTTCGGATTTATTTCACAAAGTTAACATAGCACAAAAACCAAAAACTTGCAACTCCCGCTCCTTCATTCTGCCGAGGGGCGGATGCCGCCCGATGCGAATATGATAGCGTGAGGAGGGTTTTATCTTGAGTGAACAAAGCACAATGGTTCAGGTTTCTAACCTCGCCTTGACATATCAATCGCCCGAGGGGGAGATCGAAGCGATCCGCGACGTCTCCTTTTCGGTGGCGGAGGGAGAGTTCGTCAGCGTGATCGGCCCCTCGGGCTGCGGGAAATCCACCCTGCTTTCGATCGTCGCCGGACTTCTTGCGCCTACCTCGGGGCAGATTCGTCTGGCGGGGGACGGCTCGATCGGCTATATGCTGCAGAAGGACAGCTTGTTTCCGTGGCGAACCATCCGCCGCAACGTGCTGCTTGGAGCCGAAATCAAGGGCGGGGACATGAAGGAGGCGGGGGAATATGCCGACTCACTGCTGCGCACCTATGGGCTCTGGGAGTTTCGCCACTGCTTCCCCGGCCAGCTTTCGGGCGGGATGCGGCAGCGCGCCGCGCTGATCCGCACGCTGGCGGTTCGCCCGCAGCTTTTGCTGCTCGATGAAGCGTTTTCCGCCCTCGACTACCAGACGCGGCTGGCGGTGGCCGACGACATCTATTCGATCATCCGCCGGGAGAAAAAAACGGCCATCATGGTAACCCATGATATCTCGGAGGCGGTTTCGCTCTCCGACCGGGTGATCGTACTGACCCGGCGCCCCGCGATCATTAAATCAATCTATGACATCCGGTTTGAGGCGGGGCGCAGAAGTCCGCTTCAATGTCGGGAGGAACCGGAATTCCGGGGATATTTCAATCGGATCTGGAGGGATATCGATGTCCATGTCTGAGCGGCCCCTCTCGCCCGACCGCGCCGCATGGCTCAAGGCGCGACGCAGAGAGCGGCTTTGGATCCGCACCGCCAAAATCGGACTGCTGGTGGGACTGCTGGCGCTTTGGGAGATCGCCGCGAGGCTCGGCGCGATCGATCCGTTCATCACCAGCAGCCCCTCGCGTTTTAGCCGCAGCATCCTGAACCTGATCGCCCGCGGCGAGCTGTGGAATCATCTTTCGGTTACCACCCTTGAGGTCATCTGCGGCTTTGTCGGCGGAACGGTAATCGGCACCCTCGTGGCCGTCGCGCTCTGGTCATCGCCGTTTCTCTGCCGGGTGCTTGAGCCATATCTGGTGGTCCTCAACGCGCTGCCAAAAATTGCGCTCGGCCCCATTTTCATCGTCTGGCTCGGGGCGGGCCCCCTGGCAATTATCGTGATCGCCCTTTCGATTTCGCTGGTGGTCAGTATCCTAGAGGTGCTCAACGGGTTTCTCTCCACCGACCGGGATATGATCCGCCTTGTCGAAAGCTTTGGTGCGAAGCGGACGCAGGTGCTGCTTCAGGTGGTGCTGCCCGCCAATCTCCCGACCATCCTGAGCTCGCTGAAAATCAACGTCGGCATGTCGTGGGTCGGGGTCATCGTGGGAGAATTTTTGATTTCCAAGGCGGGTCTCGGCTATCTTGTCGTCTACGGAAGTCAGGTGTTCCAGCTTGATCTGGTGATGGCAAGCGTCGTTATTCTTTCAATTGTAGCAGCGGTGCAGTATTTTTGCATACAATGGATTGAACAATGGCTGCTGCGCCGTCGCGGCGTGAACAGCTAGCGTCGCGCGTTGCCGGGTCAAGGCGGCGCGGGATACCGGGTCCGGCAGGGTTTGCCGGGCCGAGATATGATGGGAGGTAACTCGATGAAAAAAGCAATTCTTTCACTGATGCTCGTTGCCGGGCTGACCCTTTCGCTGCTGACTGGCTGCGGCAACACCGCCAAACCCACCGAGACCAAAAAGGAGCTGACCAAGGTCACCGTGAGCGAGGTGGCTCGCTCGGTCTTCTATGCGCCGCAGTATGCCGCAATCACCCAGGGCTTCTTCGCCGAGGAAGGGCTTGATGTCGAGCTGGTCACTGGGCAGGGCGCCGACAAGGTGATGACGGCGGTGCTCGCCGGTCAGGTGGACATCGGCTTCTCGGGTCCCGAGGCGGTGCTCTATGTCGCTCAGGAGGGCAAGGCGAACCATCCGATGG
This sequence comes from uncultured Oscillospiraceae bacterium, assembly GCA_964625135.1. Lineage (GTDB taxonomy): Bacteria > Bacillota > Clostridia > Oscillospirales > Ruminococcaceae > Yanshouia. The sequence continues at coordinate 3,132 of CAZVAV010000148.1, forward strand.
TCTTTGCGCAGCTCACCAAGCGGGACGGCTCGTTCCTTGTCGGGCGCGCGCCGGCCCCCGCGGGCGGCTTTTCATTTGAGCAGCTGCGCGGCAGCCATCTGCTTGGCGGGCGCAAGGGCGGCGTACCGCTGATGACGCTGGAATATGTGCTGCGCCAGAACGGACTTGACCCCGCGACCGATCTCAACGTCGACTCGTCGGTGCAGTTCGCGCTGATGGCGGGCGCCTTCACCGGCGGGCAGGGCGACTATGTCACGTTGTTTGAACCGACCGCCTCGGCGGTGGAGCTTGAGGGTAAGGGCTATGTGCTCGCCTCGATCGGCGAGCAGTCGGGTGAAATTCCCTACACCTGCTACTATGCCGCAAAGGATTCGATCGAGAAGCAGCCCGCGCTCATCCAGTCCTTTACCAATGCCGTCTACAAGGGGCAGCGCTGGGTGGCAAGCCACAGTGCCCGCGAGGTGGCCGAGGCCATTGCGCCCTTCTTCCCCGACAGCAACATCGAGCTTCTTGAGCGGGTCTGCGCCCGCCACGCCGAAATTGACGCGTTTATGGCCACGCCGGCGATGACCCCGGACTCGTTCGACCGGCTTCAGACGGTTATGGAGCAGGCAGGAGAGCTCTCCGCCCGGGTCGCGTTTGAATCGGTGATTGACAACCGCTTTGCCGATCAGGCAGTCAAAGCGATTCAATAAGCCCATGCATCCAAAGAGCCGGTGGCTGCTGCCCCCGGCTCCTTTCTTCGCTCAAAGAACCTGCTTGATTCCGATCAATACCAGAATGATGCCGCCGAAGAGCTCGGCTCTTCGGCCAAACCATCCGCCGATTCGCGTCCCGGCATAAATTGCCGCAAGGCAGCAGGCGAGGGTGACGACCGGGATGATGAAAACGGCGGGGAAAATCGCAGCGCCGCCCGCCTTGAGCCCGACCCCGACCGCCAGCGCGTCGATGCTGGTGGCAACCGCCTGCACCATCAGCGTACGACGGGTCAGTCCGCCGACCGGACATCGCTCCTCCTCGTGAGAAAGCCCCGAGCGAATCATCTGCCCGCCGACCCAGCCGAGAATCAAAAGCGCCAGCCAGCCTCCCATTTTGGTCACCACGTCGGACGCCACCGCCGCCAGCAGAAATCCGGCCAGCGGCATCGCCCCCTGAAACACCGCAAACCAGACCGCCATCTCCAGCAGACGCAGCCGTTCGCGAGGAAAGCACATTGCGTTGGAGGCCGAAACCGCCACCGCATCCATGCTCAACCCCACGCCGATCAGAATAATTTCAACAATGCTCATACCATTCTTCCCTTTCTTTGCTCCGGTCTTATTCTGGCCGAAGGCCGCCGTAATTCCCATAAAAAAAGAACCATGTACGGAAAACAATCTCTTGCTCCGTACACAGTTCTCGTTCATTAAGACAAGCCAGGCGCAAAGTGCGCCATCCTGTTGACTTGACACGCGGCAGCGCCGCGCAAACTACTCCACCATGTTTCCATTTACTATAGCAGAATGTTGCGATCCGGTCAAGGCAACGGCGCAACTTTTTTCACGCGCAGCAGAAGCGGCAGGATTAAAAGCGCGACCAGCACCTCGGTGACCGGCACCGATGCCCACACCCCGTTGGTTCCAAACAGCGCGGCAAGCAGCAGCGCCACCGGAATCATCAACAGCAGCCCGCGCAGCATCGAGAGCAAAAAGCCCTCTCTCGCCCTTGCCACAGCGCTTAACGCCGCGGCGGTAACGATGTTAATCCCCGCGAAGACAAAGGAGCTAAAATAGATGCGGATGCCGTCGACGGCAAGGCGCTCGAGCGCGGGGTCGCTCCCCTGATTAAAGTGGGCAACGAGAGGCTGCGCCATCGCGGCCGCGAGCAGCCAGACCACCGCCGCGAAGCCAAACGCCGTCAGCAGGGCGGCGTGGTAGATTCGCCGGACGTTTTTTGCCTCTCCCCTACCATAGCAGCCGCTGAGCACCGGCTGCATCCCCTGTGAAAGCCCGGTAAAGATGGCGATCACCACCAGCGCGATGTTGGCAACCACGCCGTAGGCCGCAACGCCGATATTGCCCGCAAGCCGCAGCAGCAGCATGTTAAAGGTCAGCAGCACCGCGCCGGAGGAAAGCTCCAGCACAAAGGCGGAGGCTCCGAGCGACAGGATATCCCCGACCTGCTTTTTCCCTGGCAGAACTCTTCGCAGCGCAAAGCCATTTTTCCTCCGCCAGAAATGCAGCGAAAGCACGGCCATTCCAATGCAGGGGGCGATTCCGGTCGCGATGGCCGCGCCCAGCATCCCCATTCCCATTGGGAAGATAAAAAGATAATCCAAAAAAATGTTGGAAATGCTCCCCGCGAGCATCGCCAGCATCGCCAGCCGGGGCGCATCGTCGTTTCGCAGAAAGCAGAGCAGCAGGTCGTTGCACAAAAAGGCGGGGGAAAAAAGCAGCAGCGTTCGCAGGTAATCAACCGTCAGCCCGGCAACGGTCTCGTCCGCGCCGAGCAGGACGGCGATGGGGCGAGCCGCAAGCAGTCCCGTGAGAAAAAACACAAGCGCGGCCAGCAGCGTCAGAAGCAGCGACTGCGTAAAGATGGCTTCGCGGCT
>CAZVAV010000149.1:0-5647 GCA_964625135.1 uncultured Oscillospiraceae bacterium
AATCAGTGAGCAAACCCATAGCGCGATGCTTGTCGGCGTGCTATGCTTATTAACAGAAGCAGCAAAAAAAATTCACGCATCCTCCTCAGACATACAGGCTTCCCAAATCACTCGTTGTTCCAAATTTCGCAGAGGGTTATTGCCCGGAAAGGAAGGATCACTGTGACGACCTTTATCATCGGTCTGCTTATTCTGATCGTGGGCGGCGCAGCCTACGGAAAGTTCTGCGAATCGGTTCTACGTCCAAACGACAAGCCTACCCCTGCCATCCGCATGGAGGACGGCGTCGACTATGTCCCCATGAAGAAGTGGAAAAACAGCCTCATCAACCTGCTCAACATTGCGGGAACCGGGCCAATCCTTGGGCCGATTCAGGGAATCCTGTTTGGGCCAATCGCCTTTATCCTGATTCCGGTTGGCTGTGTTCTGGGCGGGGCGATGCACGATTATATGTCGGGCATGATGTCCCTGCGCAATGACGGCGCACAAATGCCTGCGCTCGTTAGAAAATACACCAACAAAAACGTTTTTAATGTTTACAATGTCTTCGTCATCCTTCTGATGATCCTGGTCGGCGCAGTCTTTATCTATACCCCAGGGGATATCGCGGCCACCCAGTTGTTCGGCCTTTCGGGGGCGATTAACGACGTTTGGACCTGGGTGATCTATGGCGTGATCTTCCTCTACTACCTTGCCGCCACCGTCTTCCCAATCGACAAAATTATCGGACGGATCTACCCGGTTTTCGGAGCGATTCTGCTTTTCTCGGCGGTTGGCGTTTTCGGCGGCATCTTTGCCAAGGGCTATCCGCTTACCGAGCTCTCTTTGATGAACTGGCAGGGAATTTATCCGATTGACGGCACTAATCTAATTCCGGTTTTCTTTATTACCGTTGCCTGCGGCATTGTTTCGGGCTTCCATTCAACCCAAACCTCGATCATCGCCCGTTCGATTACCTCCGAGCGGGAAGGCCGGATGACCTTCTACAATATGATGATTCTGGAAGGCTTCATTGCAATGATCTGGGCCGCTGCCGCGATGGGTGTCTTCTCGGTGGGACTGGCCGATCCGCTGAAAACCGGTGCCACCGCCGTCGTAGGGATTGTTGCCCGCGACATGCTCGGCTCAGTCGGCGGCTTCGTTGCCATTCTGGGCGTCATCGTTCTACCGATTACCTCGGGTGATACCGCTCTGCGCGGCGCCCGGCTGATGATTGCCGACTATCTGCACATCGACCAAAAGCCAAAAAAGAATCGCCTGCTGCTTTCGGCGGTCATCTTTTCGCTGGTCGCGGTGGTTCTGGTCTGGGCAAAGGCCTCCCCCGGTGGCTTCACCGTTCTCTGGCGCTATTTCTCCTGGTCGAACCAGACCATTGCCCTGTTCGCCTTTGCAATTATCGCAATCTACCTGCTTGAGCATAAAGGCGGCTTCTATTATCTAATCCCGCTGCTGCCCGGTATGTTCTATGCTTTCATCACCTTCTCGTATATCTGCAATGCCCCCATCGGCTTCCGGCTTCCGATGACCGTCTCCTATCTGCTTGGCGTGCTCTTCTCGGTCGGGTATGCGTTTATTGTTGTACGGGCGGGAAAACGCCGCCGCGCAGCTTTCCAACAGCGAGTCGGTTAACCGTTCCTCGCTTTGATTTCCAAAATTTTCTTCTCCATCTTTCTTCTTCCCGCACGAAAAGCCCGCCCAGCCGCGGGCTTTTCGTGCGCGATAAGCAAAAAACTGCCGCTCACGATTCTCTGCAAATCGTGAGCGGCAGTTTGTTTCGAGAGAAAAGAGAAGCGAAAGGAAGGACAGTCCGGGTCAGGCGAGCTTGGCGGAGGTCTTTTTGTTCATCATCTGAGCCGCAACCATCACAGCCAGTACGACCACACCAAACAGGTCGGATTTCCAGCCGGGGATGATCAGGGAAAGTCCACCTATAATGCCAATGACCCGAAGATACCAGTTCAGATTGCGGAACATATAGCCCATCAGGCCGGAAGCAATCAGGAACATGCCCAGGAAGGACGTAATGATCACCTGTACAACCTCATACCATACGGTATCAATGAAGAGCATTGCGGGGTTGAACGCGAAGATATAGGGGATGATAAAGGCCGCGATTGCCAGACGCGTGGCATTGAAGGCGGTCTTCATCGGGGGAGCCTTCGCAATGGCGGAGCCCGCATAGGCAGCCAGCGCGACAGGAGGCGTGATGTCGGCCACGATGCCAAAGTAGAAAACAAACATATGAGCCGCAATCACATTGAGCCCCATGCCGCTGACCAGAATCGGCGCGCAGGTGGTGGCCATGATGACATAGTTTGCGGTGGTGGGAACGCCCATGCCCAGCACGATGCAGCACAGCATGGTCAGGATCAGGGCGATAATCAGGCGACCCTGCGCCACACCGACAATCGCGGAAATCAGGATCTGTCCCAAGCCGGTCATGGTAACCACACCGGCGATGATGCCGGCGATGCCGCAGGCCGTCGCCACCGACAGGCAGTTGCGGGCGCCGTTTTCGAGCGCATCAACAAAGGTGACCATCTGGCGGCGGTTCTCGGGGCTGACCGCCACGTTGAGCAGAATGAACAGCACGTAAACCAGCATCATGAAGGTGGAGAACTTAATTCCCATGGGCTTCACGCCGGCAAAGTTCCCCTCAAAGAAGGTAAGAACCAGCATGGGCAGCAGGGACAATGCCATGATGAACTTTTTCCCCTTTGCAGGCTCGCGATTGACCATCGAAACGGTGATGGTGTAGAAGGTGGCGTAGACAGCGGCGGTGGCCATCGTCTTGCCGTTGATGATCATATACACCAGAACCACCAGAGGGAGAATCAAATAGATTTTAGGCAGAATCTGACTGGACTTGGGCAGCTCGTCCTTGGGCAAGCCCTTCAGCCCCATCTTTTTCGCCTTGAAATGAACCATCAGGAAGATGCCGGTGAAGTACAGGGCGGCAGGCAGAATGGCGCGCACCAGAATGTAGGAGTAGGGATTTCCCGTCATCTCCGCCATCAGGAAAGCGGCGGCGCCCATGATAGGCGGCATGATCTGGCCGCCGGTGGAGGAGGCTGCCTCAACCGCGCCGGCGAACTCGCCGGGATAGCCGGTCTTCTTCATCAGCGGAATGGTGACCGAGCCGGTGGTCACGGTGTTGCCGACCGAGGAGCCGGACACCATGCCGCACAGGGCGGAAGAAATGACGGCCACCTTAGCGGGGCCGCCGGTAGCACTGCCGGCCAGCGCGTTGGCACAGTCAATAAAGAAGTTGGCGATGCCCGTCGCCTCCAAAAACGCGCCAAAAATAACAAACAGGACAATGTAGGTGGAGCAGACACCAATCGGGGTTCCGATAACGCCGGTGGTGGTATAGAACAGGTTGTAAATCACCGCGCGCAAGGACTTTCCCGCCCCCATAAAAGCGTACAGAACAAACCCGGAAGCCACAACCAGAATGGGAATGCCCACCACCCGGCGGCAGCATTCGGCCAATACCAAAATTCCGATAATTCCCAAAACAATATGCGGTGTTTTAATTCGGGTACCTAGGTCTACAATGGCTTCCAGATTGAAGCAGTAGTAAAAAAAACTGCCTGCTCCCGCCAGAGCCAGCACAATATCATACCAAGGAACATTATTGCTCCGGGAAATTCCCTTCTTAATGGGGAAAAGCAGGAACACCAGAATGATAACCATGCCGACAAACAACGGACGACGGAAGCGCTCGTCCCAAGTAGCAAACATATTCATCCACACCATGAACAGTGCAAAAACTGCAAGGAGAATGCGGATTGCGAATTTCGGAGTACCTTCCCAAACGCGGACGTTGGATTCGCGGTCATACTTCTTCATGATCGCGTCGACATCTTCGGCCGTACCGACATCCACTCCTGCTGCCGGTGCGGTGTTGACTTCTGTCTTATCATTGACGGACAATGCAGATTCCTCCCAACTTTATTTTGATTTAATATCAGTTCAAAACAGCTGAAATTCATAATTAAAACGAACCGCCGTGTTTTTTCCACACAAATCGCGCAAGCTAATTTTCTGACCATTTACCTCCAGCACATGGTCATATACCGTGCCCACAATATAGCCCACGTTGTTTCGCAGCTGATGAATATTTCCTACAATCATCGATCCGTCCTCTCCGTAACGGAGGGTTTCTCCATCGTTGAGCTGCGTTTGGACTCCGGCGCCAAAATGATAGTAAATCGTCTCTTCTACATAGATATCGCCGTCCTCAATCTCGTATACATCGATTACAGGACTCAAATTGATAGAATGCTTAAATTCAATCGAAAAGCGTTCACCTTCTCTCAAAGAATAGCGCCCATATAACTCTCCGGTATCCCGGTTCCGCAGAGTTAGCCAATGGTGGGGGCTTACAAGAAAGGCCGCCGCGATAATAATGACTATTATCGCGGCGACCGCTTTTACGTGCTTGTTAGACGTAAACACTGTAAATTACAGCGCGCCGACTTCCTTGTAGAACTTCTCGGCACCGGGATGCAGCGGGACAGAAGCGCCGGACACCGCATACTTGGCATCAAGGAACTGGAACTTCGCATGGGCAGACTTCAGCTCGTCCGCGCTGCCAAACATGGTCTTAAGCAGCTCGTACACAGCGTCCTCGGACACGTCCTTGGAAGCAACCAGAGCAGCCTGAACGGCCAGGCACTTGGTCTCCTGGGTAATGCCATTATAGGTGCCGGCAGGCAGGTTGTCCTGAACCAAGAAGGGGTAGTTTTCCTTGGCATAGGCCAGCGCCTCGTCGGTCAGCGAGATCATGCTGAACTCGTTGGTGGTAGCCAGATCGGTGATCGCGGTGGTAGGAGCGCCCGCGACGGTAAAGGCGGCGTCAATCTTGCCGTCCTTGATGCCGTCCACGCCGTCCTGGAAGGAGCCGGACACTGCGTTGACATCAGCAGCGGTCATGCCGTAAGCGGCCAGAATCTGCTCGGCATTGACACGGGTGCCGGAGCCGACGTCGCCCATGCAAACGGTCTTGCCCTTGAGCTGAGACACATCGGTGATGTCCTTGGTGGCGATGATCTGCACGGTCTCATTATAGAGGCCGGCGACCCAAAGCGCGCTGTCTTCCACGCCGGTCTCGGCAAAGGTGTTTGTGCCGGTATGCGCGTAGGAAACTACGTCGGACTGCAGAATCGCCATCTGAGCCTCGCCGTCGGTAATCAGGTTAACGTTAGCCTTAGAAGCGCCGGTAGACTCAACGGTCAAATCAGAGAGGGTCAGCTTGCTGTTGAGCACCGACTGCATGGCGCCACCCACGGCATAATAAGTACCCGAGGTACCGCCGGTGGCCAGCGTGACCTTCAGCTTACTTGCAGGAGCCGCGGGAGCCGCGGGAGCTGCGGGAGCCGCAGAAGAAGCGGGGGCTGCCGAAGAAGCCGGAGCCGGAGCAGGAGCGGTGGACGACGAGCCGCCACAGGCCGCGAGCGCCAGTACCAGTACCAGAGCCATCGTAATTGCCAAATGCTTTTTCATGAAATTTCCTCCCATTCAACTTGCGTAATGTTTGCTCTCCCCCGCCGTTGTTGGCGTACAGCGGAAGAAATCCCCTTATTCAGGTGAGACCAGTATAGCACAGGGTTTTCAATTTATCAAGTTTTTTGGAACAAATGAT
>CAZVAV010000150.1:0-5646 GCA_964625135.1 uncultured Oscillospiraceae bacterium
CCCCGGTGCCCAGTATCCCGACATAGGAAGCCTCCTCTCCGGCAAGAAAACGGGCGAGGGTTCTGCCCTCAAAGTTGGCGCTCGAGCCCATCGGGGAATAATGCGGGCTTTGGGTGATCCGGTTGGTGACCACGGCGCAATCGCCCACCGCATAGAGGTCGGGGAGGTTGGTGCGCATCTGGCGGTCAACCACAATCGCTCCCTTGCTCATCACAAGGCCGCTGTCCTGAAGGAAGTCGGTGTTTGGCCGGACGCCGATTGACAGCACGACCAGCTCTGCGGGGAGGGTACCGGCATTGGTGCGCACCGCACTGAGCTTGCCCTCGCCGATCAGCTGCTCGGCCTTTGCGCCGGTGATGACGCGGATGCCGCTTTTGCGCAGCTGTCGTTCGATGTAATTTGCCATCTCGGGGTCAAAGATGTTAGGCAGGAGCTGGGAGGCAAGGTCGATCACCGTCACCGAAAGACCGCGCGCCTTCAGATTTTCGGCCACCTCAAGCCCGATAAAGCCGCCTCCGATGACGACCGCGCGGGTTACCTCGCTTTGCTCAACCCAGCGCCGGATTGCGACCGCGTCGTCCGGGGTGCGCAGGGAAAAGACGCCGTTGAGATCGGCTCCCTCGATCTCGGGGAGGATGGGGGAGGCGCCAACCGCAATTACGGCCTTGTCATAGCCTCTCGTCTCGATCTCCCCGGTGTCGGTATGGCGGACGGTAAGGGTCTTGGCGGTGGGGTCAAGGGCGGTGACCTCCCGGCCGGTTTCGACCGCTACGCCGGTCAGAGCCGCAAATTTTTCAGGGGTATTGACCACCAGCGCCGAAGCCTGCTCAATCACTCCGCCGATATAATAGGGCAGTCCGCATCCCGCATAGGAGATGTCATGGTCTTTGGTGAGGATGGTAATTTCCGCTGAGGGGTCGTTTCGCTTGAGCTTGGCCGCTGTTTTGGTTCCCGCGGCGACGCCCCCGATAATGAAAACCTTCATCTGTGTTCTCCTTTTCAATTCATGATTCATGATGGCAGGATCCGTGTCCGCATCCGTCCGAGCCGCAGGTCTCCTGTCCGTCTCCGTTCTCGTGGCTGTGATGGTGATGGGAGCAAACGATGTCGGCGTTATAGACCAATGTGCCGGAGAGCAGCGCCGCAGCTGCGGCGTCGGCAGCACCGGAGGCGCCGCAATAGAGGCGGATTTTGGCCTCGGCAAGGGCGGTTTTGGCGCCGCCGCCAATGCCGCCGCAAATGAGGGTATCTACCCCATGCGACGAAAGAAAATCGGCAAGCGCACCGTGGCCGCTGCCCTGTGTGGGAACCACCTGCGAAGCGGCAATTCTGCCGTCCTTAATGTCATAAATTTTGAACGCCGCACTATGTCCAAAGTGCTGAAAGATCATTCCGTCCTGATAGGTAATTGCAAGCTTCATCTGATTTCCTCTCCTTTGCGATTCTGTTTTGATTTTCTCACGGTGGCGGCAGTGGGGGACATCGCCGCATTCCGGATTTGATTAAAGCGCTTTTCCGGCCAGGATTTGCTTGTAGTCCTCGTAGTTTTTTTCAAGCAGAGCCGGCGTGTCCAGTCCGTAGGGGCATTTGCTTCTGCACTGGTTGCAGTGTAAGCAGTCTGCGATTTTGTTCATTTTGGCTTGAGTCTCGGGTGTGAGCTGCTGCGCGGACGGAGAACGTCGGATCAGCAGCGACATTCTGGCACAGGTATTGATCTCAATCTTCGCCGGGCAGGGCATACAGTATCCACAGCCTCGGCAAAATTCTCCCGAGAGCATCGCCCGGTCATGCTCGATCAGCGCCCTTATCTCATCGGTATAAGCCGGGGGATTGTCCCGGTAGGAGAGAAACTCGTCCAGCTCGGATTCCCGTTGAATCCCCCAGATGGGCAGTACGCCGGGGAACTGATTCAAATAGGCATAAGCGGCTCTTGAATTAGAAATCAGCCCACCCGAGAGAGCCTTCATCGCGATAAATCCCATCCCCGACTGTGTGCATTGCCGCACCAGCTCGATATCCTTGTCGGTGGCAAGGTAACAGAAGGGGAACTGCAACGTTTCGTAAAGCCCCGATGCAATCGCCTCGTGCGCCACCGAAAGCCGGTGATTGGTAATACCGATATGCCGGATTTTCCCCATGACCTTTGCCTCCTGCATGGCCTCGTACAGGCCGGTGCCATCGCCGGGCTTGGGACAAAAGGATGGGTTATGAAATTGATAGACATCGATCACGTCGGTACGCAGGTTGCCCAGCGAGGTTTCCAGATCGCTCCAAAATTTCTCGACGGTTTGCGCCGATGTCTTGGTTGCGATGTACACACGATCCCGAATGTCCCAAAGCGCCAGACCCAGCTTTTCCTCACTGTCGGTATAGTTTCGAGCCGTGTCAAAATAGGTGATGCCGCCGTCAAAAGCCCTGCGAATCAGCTGTGCCGCCTCCGCGGCCGAAACACGCTGGATCGGCAGCGCACCGAAGCCGTTTTTATCCACCTTGATTTCGGTCGTTCCTAAAGTCACATTCATTTTAATTCCTCCCGTATTCATTGACTTGTTGCAAAAAAGTAAAGCTACCGTTTCGCTCGTTTCAAAACGGAAAGAGGAGCAGCAGCGTTCCCAACGTAAGCGACAGCAGCCCCAGAACAGAGCGACGGCTGAGTTTTTCTTTCAGAAGAATTCCTGAAAAAGCCACTGTGACCAGAATGCTTAGCTTATCGATCGGAATAACGACGCTCGCCTGTCCTTCTCGCAGCGCATGATAGTAGAACATCCAAGAAAACCCGGTGGCGAGCCCGGAAAGGACTAAAAAAAGCCAGCTTTTCCGGTCAATGCGTCCGATTTCCTTCTGCTGGCCGAGGGCAAAGACGATGCCCCACGCCATAAAAAGCACCACCGTTGTACGGATGGCATTGCCGAGGTTCGGTTCGACTCCAGCAATCCCGAGCTTACTTAAAATTGCGGTCAAGCTGGCAAAAAAGGCGGAGAGTACCGCCCAAAGCAGCCAGCCCTTTGCCGTGCTTGCGGTGGACTGCGCGTGAGAATCCCATGTGAGCATCAGCAGGGTACCCGATGTGATGAGAACCATGCCGAGAATCATATTCAGAGACATCGGCTCCCGGAGCAGCACAAAGGCCAGAAGCATGGTGAGCACCGTGCTTGATTTGTCAATCGATACGACGTGATTGACGTTGCCGATTTGCAGTGCCTGAAAGAAGCAAATCCAGCTCGCGCCGGTGGCAAAACCGGAAAGAATCAGAAAAAGCCAGCTTTTGGGGTCAACTGAAAAAATCAAGTGTTGCGAGCCGACGAGAAACACCATCAACCACGCGAACACCAGCACCACAGCGGTGCGCAGAGCGGTGGCAAGATGAGAGTTTACCTTTTGAATGCCGATTTTGGCAAGAATTGAGGTGATCCCGGCGAAGAAGGCCGAGCCAAATGCACAGAGGATCCACATGATGTCATGAACCTTTCGTCAAAGCCGTTCCCAGCTCTAATGGGGGAGAGCGGCAAAGTTGGTGTCGATGGTGATGACGCAATAGTGATCGGGATATTGCTGTACAACCAGACGGCCGATCGCGGCTTTCAGCTCGGAGTACTTCATACCCAGATTGGCGGGCACCACACAGTCGAAAATGACATTCGTATGGGTGGCGCCGGGCACGATTCGCAGATCATGGATCGTCAGGGATGGATGGATGGTTTTCACCTGCTCACAGAGCCATCCCCGCAGATCATCGACGACCGAATTTTGTGTGATGATGGGATCAAAGTGAATGATCATGTGCAGGCCGCTCTTCAAAAAGGCCCGCTCAATGTTATCGATCACATCGTGATTAACCAGCACGTCGTTTTCGGCAGCCATTTCAACATGGACGCTTCCGAACTGCCGGCCGGGGCCGTAATCGTGAATCATCAGGTCGTGGGTTCCCAGCACGCCGGGATAACTCAGAATTCTGCTTTGAATCTCGGCGACTAGCTTGGGGTCGGGTGCGTGCCCAAGCAGCGGATCAAGGGTGTCGCGCACCAAGCCAAAGCCGCTGTAGAGGATAAATACGGCAACGGCAAGACCCATCCAGCCGTCGAGCTCAACCGAGGCAAAATGAGAAATGAGAGCAGCGGCCAGAACCGCCGTGGTGGTGATAACGTCATTGCGGCTGTCGGCAGCGGTGGCAATCAGCGTTTGAGAATCAATCATCCGGCCAACCCGGCGGTTAAATGCCGCCATCCAGAGCTTCATCAGGATCGAGCCGGCCAAAACCCCTACCGAAATCCATTGGAAATCGACCGGGGAGGGAGCGAAAATCTTTTCTGCGCTTCCCTTGAGCAGCTCCACGCCGATGACCAGAATCAGCACCGCGACGGTCAGCCCTGAAAGATATTCGTAACGGCCATGCCCATAGGGGTGTTCTTCATCGGCAGGCTTGCTCGCCATCTTGAAGCCAAGCAGGCTGATGATGCTTGACGAAGCGTCGGAAAGGTTGTTGACCGCATCTGCGGTGATCGAAACCGACCCCGAGAGGGTTCCGACAAGAATTTTGCAAAGAAACAGCAATCCGTTACACAGGATGCCGACACAGCTTGAAGCCTTTCCCAACGCGGTACGCACCAAGGCGTCCTGTAAATTCTCACAGCCTCCGACAAATCGTTTGATGATCCAATTGGTCATGCGTGGTTTTCTCCTTTGATCTGGAATGACGCGGGCAGATGAAAAGAAAATGTTTCTTTCCGTTTCTGAATTAGTATATCACGAAATGGCAGGCAAGTCGATTGCAGCGATTTATTTTTATGGCAAAAAAGCCGGAAAAAATCCCAGTCGGTATTGCCGTCATGGGGATAACATGCAACGTGCAAATATGCTTGCAGGTGACAAGGATTATAAGGGCGCGTCGACCAGACCTTGGTTAAAAATCAGCAAACTTGTGCTAAAGCAACAAAATGCTGTCTACGCTTGTGTTCTGCCGAAATCATGATTCGTGCACTGCAAAAGAATTTTCTGACTTCGTTCTTATTACGGAGCATGTTACAGAATAATGCAGATCAAACCACTACATCCGTCATTGGTAACATGTAAAGTAGGGCTAAAACTTTTTTCTCTGTTTTGGCAGTCCTTGTACCCGGGCTGGCAGTATCAGCAAAGGCTGAAAGGATAAAGCAATCCGGCAGAGCATGATCCGCAAGGGCAACTATATGGACAACGCAATCATTAAAAACTTCTTCGAAATTCTAAAAAGTGAACTGCTGTATTTACAGAAATTAGAGTCCGTGGAGCACTTTAAAACGGAGCTAATTGGCTACCTCGATTGCTGTAACAACCGCCGTATCAAGGCAAAACTTAAAGGCTTGCCGCCTGCATTTTACAGACAGCAAGCCCTCAAGGCTGCTTAATTAAAATATTTTGTCTAATTTTTGGGGGTCAATTCAGGTTGGTCAGTGGTTTCCTTTGTAGACGGAAATACGACGTCTAGCCCGTTCGGTAGTATGGTACTTTCGGAGAAGGCTAGGCAACCACGCTTAATAACAGTTCTGGCTAAGTTGCTTCCCATCCGGTAGCAAATATAGTCCAGATCGGGCGCATCCCAGATCACAAGATCACCCAGCTTTCCTGCTTCGATTGAGCCAACCTGTCCCGCCATGCCGATGGCAGCGG
>CAZVAV010000151.1:0-5639 GCA_964625135.1 uncultured Oscillospiraceae bacterium
CCGGCTTGAGGGGGCCGTAGCGAATCGCATCCCTGCCCCGCGCGGCGAGCACCTCAACCGGCATACAGCCCTCATAGACGGTCATCTTTTCAAACTCATGCAACGGAGCTCGCTCTGCGCCAGTCAGCGCCTCGTGAAACGCTTCGTACTGCTCCTTGTTCATCGGGCAGTTGATATAGTCGTCCTCCCCGCGCCCGTAGCGAGCGGCGAAGAAGGCCTTGTGCATATCCACCGACTCAAAGGTGACAATCGGCGCGGCAGCGTCGTAAAAGCTCAGGCGCTCGGCACCGGTCAGCCGGGTGATCTCCTGACAAAGCGCGTCGGAGGTCAGCGGGCCGGTGGCGACGATAACATGCCCCTGATCGGGCAGAGCGGTGCACTCCCCATACGCAATCGTGATGTTGGGGTGACCTTGGATGGCGCGGGTAATCCGATCGGAAAATTCATCCCGGTCGACCGCCAGCGCCCCTCCCGCCGGGACGGCGCATTCCTTCGCCACCCGGACGATGAGCGAGCCCATCGCCTCCATCTCGGCCTTGAGCAGTCCCGCCGCCGAGCCGAGCCGCTCGGCCTTGAGCGAATTCGAGCAGACCAGCTCGGCAAAGCCCGGGCGCTTATGCGCGGGGGAATAGCACTGGGGCTTCATCTCCAGCAGCGTGACCGGTACGCCGCGCTCGGCCAGCGCCCAGGCGGCCTCACAGCCGGCAAGACCCGCGCCAATGACGGTTACGCTCATTTCTCGTCGTCCTTCTTTGCCTTGGGGTCGATCGCGCGCTCATAGCCACAGCCCTCCTTGAGGCAGCGGATGCCGCCATAGCGCCCGGCCTTCTTAAAGAGGGTCGCGCCGCATTTGGGGCAGGGCTCGGGCAGCGGCTTATCCCAGGTCATAAAGGTACACTCGGGGAATTTTTCACAGCCGTAAAAGCCGCGTCCCTTCTTGGACTTCTTGGCGAGCATCTTGCCGCCGCAAATCGGGCAGAAGCCGCCGGTTTCCTGCACGATCTTCTTGGTATTTTTGCACTCCGGATAGCCGGGGCAGGCAAGAAACTTGCCAAAGCGTCCCGACTTGATCACCATATTACGCCCGCAAAGCTCGCAGACCACATCGGTTTCCTCATCGGGAACCTTAACCCGGATGCCCTCCATCTCCTTTTCGGCGGTTTCGAGGGTATTCATGAAATCGCCGTAGAAGCTGCCGAGGGTATCCACCCAGTTGGTCTTGCCCGCCTCAACCGAGTCGAGGTCGTTTTCCATGCCTGCGGTAAATTTGACGTCGACAATCTTCTTAAACTGCTCCCGCAGCAGCTTGTCAACCGTCTCGCCGAGAGCGGTGGGCACCAGCGCCTTCTGATTGCGCTCAATATAGCCGCGGTCGATGACGGTCGAGATGGTCGGCGCATAGGTCGACGGACGCCCGATGCCGTTTTCCTCAAGCGACTTAATCAGCGACGCTTCGGTATAGCGGGGGGGCGGCTGGGTGAAGTGCTGGTTGCCATCCACCTTGACAACGCCGAGCGTCTGCCCCTCCTCGAGGGGGGGCAGGGCGGTGGACTTCTCCCCTTCCTCATCCTTGCTCTCTTCATAGAGGACGGTAAAGCCGTCGAATTTGACCGCATAGCCCGACGCGCGGAAGGTATAGTCGGCGGCTGTGATGTCGACCGACATGGTGTCGAGCAGGGCGTTGGCCATCTGGCTGGCGATAAACCGCGACCAGATCAGCTTATAAAGCTTATACTGCTCAGGAGTCAGGCTGCCCTTGGCCTCCTCGGGGGTCAGCCGGGGCATGGTCGGACGAATCGCCTCATGGGCATCCTGCGCCCCCGAGCGGGATTTGTAAACCCGCCGGGTCGAAGGGAGGTAGTCCTTAGAATAGTTCGAGCGGATCATCTCCTCCGCTTCGGCGGCCGCCTCGTCCGAGATGCGCAGCGAATCGGTTCTCATGTAGGTGATCAGACCGACCGCGCCCTGTTCCTCAAGCTCGATGCCCTCATAAAGCTCCTGCGCGATCTTCATCGTGCGGCGCGCCTGAAAGCCTAGCTTGCGCGACGCCTCCTGCTGGAGTGTCGAGGTGATAAAGGGCGGCGCGGGAGAACGGCGGCGGATGCTCTTTTTGACGTTCGCGACGGTCCAGTCGGTGCCGCTGACCGCTTCAAGCACCGCATCCGACTGCTCCTTGTTGTGCAGCTCGATTTTTTCGCCGTTGTGAAGGGCAAGGCGTACATCAAAGGCCTTCTTGGGGGAGCCGGTCTGAAGACGGGCGTCAACCGTCCAATACTCCTCGGCCACGAACGCTCTGATCTGCTCCTCGCGGTCGACGATCAGACGCACCGCGACCGACTGCACGCGCCCAGCCGAAAGGCCGCGGCGAACCTTCTTCCAGAGAAAGGGAGAAAGCTTATAGCCGACGATCCGGTCGAGAATGCGGCGGGTCTGCTGCGCGTTGACAAGATCCTGATCGATTTCGCGCGGCGTGTCCATTCCGCTTTTGATGCCGCTTTTGGTGATCTCGTTAAAGGTCACGCGGTTGGACTGATTGAGATCAAGCCCAAGCATCTGCGCCAGATGCCAGGAAATCGCCTCGCCCTCGCGGTCGGGGTCGGTCGCGAGATAGACGGTGTCGGCCTTTTTCGCCGCCGATTTCAGCTCTGAGATCAGCTCTTCCTTGCCCTTGATCTCCTGATACTGCGGTGCAAAGTCGTGCTCAACGTCAACGCCGAGCTTCGACTTGGGCAGGTCGCGGATATGCCCCATCGAGGCGATGACCGAAAAATTCTTTCCCAGATACTTCTGGATGGTCTTCGCCTTGGCGGGTGACTCCACAATGACTAATTTAGACATAAGCATTTCACCTGTTTTACTTTCCAAAAAAATATCATACCCGGCGAATGACCTCGGCGATCCGGCCGGGGAGCAATCGCACCAGTCCGAACAGCTCGAGCTGGGTCAAAAGTGAGAGCAGCATCCCCGCGGGAAGCGTACAGCGCTCACAAAGCGCATCGAGCGGCTTTGGCCCGTCGGAGAGGGCCCGGTAGATTTCGCCCTGCTCGGAAGAGAGGTAGGCGGGCGGCTCCGCCACAGGGGAAGCCGCCGGTTGTGCCACCGCTGCGGGCTTTGGCGCGGCAGGCTTCGGCACAGCGGACTGTGGCGGAGCCTGTGGGGGCAGCGGCCTGTTTCCATTCTTGGGCGGCAGCAGCGGATAGCCATAGATCGGCGGATAACGCAGCAGAATCTGCGCGCCGGAAAGGGCGGGCTCCGCCCCCTGAAGCAGCAGAGCGTTACCGCCGTTCATCGCAGAGAGAATGCTGTCCGGCACAGCGAAAAGATCGCGTCCCTGTGAAAGCGCGTGCCCTGCCGTAATCATCGTCCCGCTATGCTCCCTGCACTGGACAATGACCGTTGCCATCGAAAGGCCGGAAAGCATCCGGTTGCGCACCGGGAAGTGGTGCGGGTGCGCCGGAGAGCCCAGAGAATACTCGGTCATGACCAAGCCAAACCGCTCAATCAGCTCTCTCAGCTCGCGGTTGAGGCGCGGATAGTCGACATCCAGCCCCGCCGCCAGCAGCGCGATGGTCTTGCCGTTTTGCTCAAGCGCGGCCCGATGGCAAAGGGCATCGATTCCGAGCGCAAGCCCACTGACCACCACACCGCCGAGCGATGCGATCTCACCCGCTAGTTTCCTCGAAACGGCATAGCCATATTCATTCGGCTTACGGCTGCCGACCATGCTGATGAAATATTGTCCGTTCAGCAGCGAGAGATCTCCAAGGGTATACAAAAGCAGCGGCATCGAATGAATATTGCGAAGGCTCTCGGGATATTCGGGGGAATCGGGGGTCAGGATGGTCGCGCCGAAGCGTTCGGCCAGCTCAATTTCCGCGGTTTCCTCCGACCAATCGGGCTTCAGAATGCCAGCGCACTCCGGCGCGGAAAAAAAGTCGTCCCCCTCCAACCGTTTTTGCGAAAGCGAAAAAATTTCCTCGGCATTTCCGTATCGTTCGCAAAGCAGATGGGATCGATGCGAGCCAATTCCAAACATCCGTTGCAGCAGCATCCATTGCGCGACATGATCCCGCCGGTGGCGAGCATTCATCCCTTTCCCTCCCCTCGCGACGCACGGGCGAGCTCCCACGCAAACACGGTGGCCGCCATCGCGGCGTTTAAGGATTCGCTGCCGGGCGCAATCGGCAGGATCACCCGCCCGTCACAACGATCGCAGAATTCCAAGGGCAGTCCCGCGCCTTCGTTTCCGATCGCGACAACCGCGCCCCGAAGCGACACGGTGTCAACCGGAGCGCTCTTCTCTCCAAGCGCTGCGGCAAACACCGCAACGCCGCCCGCGCGCAGCGCATGCACTGTCTCCCCCGGATCGGGGCAGCGGTAAAGCGGAAGGCGCAGCGCCGCCCCCATCGAAGCGCGCAGCACCTTGGGGGAAGCGGGATCGGGGCAGTCGGCGGAGAGGAATACCGCCCCTAGGCCAAACGCCTCCGCCGAACGGATGATGGTGCCGACATTGCCCGGGTCCTGCAACGAGCAGAGCAGCAGTGCGCCTTGTCCAAGCAGGGCGGGCGCGGGGAGCTTGTCCTGCCAGAGGCTCCCCCGGCAGACCGCAAACACCCCCTGCGGGCTCTCGGTCATCGCGATATGCTCCGCGATCCTTTGATCGATCAGCGCCGTTTGCTCGGCGGCGGCTTCGAGCACGGCAAAGCGATCCTTGAGCCGTGCGATTCCCTCCTCGGTGACCAGAAGCAGCGACAGGCAGGCGCCGCTTCTCACCGCGTCGTCCACCAGCCGCACCCCCTCAAGGACAAAGCTGCCGCTCTCGGCACGGCTTTTTCGTGAGTCGCAAAGCCGCGCGTAATCCTTGATTCTAAGATTGTCCTTTGAGGTAATCTGCTGCATAATTCCTCCGATTGGGTTATTATCCGATAGCACAAACGTCCGGTCTGAAGCTCAGCCGGACGTTTTCTGTGTTTTAGAGAGCAGCCTTGGCGCGCTCGACCAGCGCGGTAAAGGCCGCGGGATCGGCAATGGCGATCTCAGAGAGCATCTTGCGGTTGAGCTCGACGCCCGCCTTCTTCAGGCCGTTCATAAAGGTGGAATAGTTGACACCGTTGGCGCGGCAGCCCGCAGAAATACGGGTGATCCACAGCTGGCGGAACTCTCTCTTCTTCTGCTTTCTGCCGACATAAGCGTACTGGCCGGACTTCATCACCGCTTCCTTAGCGGTTTTGAACAGTCTGCTCTTCGCGCCGAAATAGCCCTTTGCAAGCTTGAGTACCTTTTTTCTGCGCTTTCTGGTCATCATAGCGCCCTTAACACGAGCCATATTTTATACCTCCGTTGGGTTTGTTTTCAGATGGACGTTCGTTTGCAAATCTGCTTATTTGTAGGGGATCATGAGCTTGATGGCCTTGACGTTGGTCTTGTCAGCCATCGTGTTCTTGCGCAGGTTGCGGGTGCGCTTGGTGTCCTTCTTGGTCAGGATGTGGCTCTTGAAGGCATGGGCGCGCTTGACCTTTCCGGTTTTGGTCAGATTAAAGCGCTTCTTTGCTCCCGAATGGGTTTTGATCTTCGGCATTTATAGTTCCTCCCAAATCAAAATGTTACTTGACAGGTTGTTTTGCTGCGATAAACATCAG
>CAZVAV010000152.1:0-5615 GCA_964625135.1 uncultured Oscillospiraceae bacterium
GCCTCAACCAGCTTCACCAGATAGGCGTGCTTGGCGTACTTGCGTGCGCCGGCCGAAACCTGAAGAATCAGCGGGGCCTTCTGCTCCTGCGCAGCCTCGGTAATCCCCTGAATGATCTCCATGTTGTTGACGTTGAAAGCGCCAACGGCGTAGCCGCCCTGGTAGGCCTTCTTAAACATTTCAGTGGTGGTAACCAATGCCATGGGAAACAACTCCTTTTCACTGTCTTATTCGGTAAAAGACGGCCGCGCCGTCCGAATCACAAAGTATTTTGCCCGCGCAGCAGTGCCATTTTCAGAATGCCGATCTGCGTCTTGGAGTCGGGAAGCTTCCCCGCGAGCACCATTTGCAGCGCCTCGTCAAAATCGACATGCAGCAGCTCAAGAAATTCGTTGTCGTCGAGGTGCTGCGCCGTGCGGGTCAGTCCCTCGGCCAAAAAGAGATGAACCACCTCGCAGCAGTAGGCGGCGATCGGATAGATCTCCCCTAAGTTGGTGAGGACTTCGGCGCGGTAGCCGGTCTCCTCCTCGAGCTCTCGCGCGGCGCAGGCAAGCGGGGTCTCCCCCGGATCAATCTTTCCGGCGGGCAGCTCAAGCACCTCGCGCTGCATCGGGTAGCGGTACTGCCGCACCATCAGCAGCTTCCCCTCGTGGTCAAACGCGACGATGCCGCAGGCTCCGCCGTGCTCGATCACCTCGCGGGAGGTGGTTTTTCCGTTGGGAAGCGATACCTGATCGACGCGAACCCGCAAAATCCTTCCGTCGTAGACCCGCTGCTGCGAGAGGGTCCTTTCGGTCGCCATCGGGATCATCCCCTTTTCATTTGGAATTTCACCGCTTGTATGCCCATAACGCGGTGGAGGCCTGTAATAATTATAACCCCTTACGACGTAAAATGCAATTCCTCGTAGAAATCTTGCCCGCTTTCGTTTATAATAAAGGCATCTGAAAGGGGAGGACAAAAAATGCCTGACGTCATCATTCTTGGGTTGGGCCCCGCCGGGGCGAGCGCCGCCATCTATCTGTGCCGCGCCAATAAAAAGGTCCTGCTGGTGGGCAAGGACTTCGGTGCGCTGGAAAAGGCTGAACGAATTGAAAATTACTTTGGGCTCTCCGAGCCGGTGAGCGGCCATGACCTTGCCCAGCGGGGCGTGGAGCAGGCAAAATCACTCGGCGCCGAGGTTTGCCGCACCGAAGCGCTTGATCTGAGCTGGGACGGGGAATTTCGCCTGACCACCGGGGAGGGAGTGTACACCGCCTCCTGCATCATCCTTGCGACCGGCGCGTCCCGCAGGACGCTGCCGATTCCCGGCCTTTTGCCCCTTGAGGGGCATGGTGTCAGCTATTGCGCCGTCTGCGACGCCTTTTTCGACCGCAAACGGCCGGTCGGGGTGCTTGGCGCGGGCGAATATGCCCTGCACGAGGCGGCTCATCTGCTGCCGGTGGCAGGCTCGGTCACCCTTTTCACCAACGACCAGACGCCGCCCGAGGGGGTTGACCCCCAGATGACGGTCATCGAAACGCCGATCGCCTCGCTCGTCGGGGAGGAGCAGCTTGAAGCAGTCCGGCTGGAAAACGGGGAAACGGTGCCGCTTGAGGGATTGTTTGTCGCACTGGGCAGCGCCGGGGCGGGCGACTTTGCCCGCAAGCTCGGAGCGGAGGTTGAAAACGGCTCGATTTTGGTCGACGAGGTGATGCAGACGGCAGTCCCCGGCCTCTTCGCCGCGGGGGACTGCACCGGCGGGCTGCTTCAGGTTGCCACCGCCGTCGGCGAGGGGGCAAAAGCGGCGATGGGCGCACTGCGGTTTCTGCGGGAGAGCGCCAAATGAACCGGGAGCAGCCGCTCCTGCTATCCTGCCGTTTGCTCGAACGCTGGGGGATCGATTCGCTTCCCTTTGATCCCCTGGCGGCGGCGGCACTTGAGGGCATCCGCATTGTTCCCGTTTCTTCGGAGCAGGGCAACGAATACCCCTCCCTTCTGCGGGGGGAAGCGGCGCTGCTCGCGGAGGCGACGCCGCCGGTGATTTTGCTGGGAAACCAGCCTACCTTGCAGCGGCGGCGGTGGAGCATCGCGCATGAGCTTGCCCATTTTCTGATCGGCGCGGGGGAGCAGCGGGCGGACGAGCTGGCCGGGCTGCTGCTCTGTCCGCCGGTGGTGCTGCACCTCTGCGCGGTACGCTCCCCCCGGGAGATTTCCCGACTCTGTGAGGTGTCGGCGCAGGCCGCCTCGATTGCCTTTGAGCGGGTGCGTTCCCGCCGCCTGACGGGGGATTTTTTGCAGACCGCGCAGGAGCGCCGCTGTGCCGAACGCTTTCTGCCCTTTATCAGCCGGATTCTCTCGGCAGCGGCACAGCCCACCCATCGAATTGACCTGTAAGGAGGCGCATCCCATGAAAACAGCACTCATCACCGGCGGCTCGCGCGGCATCGGAAAGGCCACGGTCGAGCGGTTCTCCCGCGAGGGCTGGCAGGTCGTCTTTGGCTACCGCCAAGCCGAGCAGCAGGCGCAGGCGCTTGCCCTTCGCCTGCCCGGCGTTTTGGCCATTTGCGCCGACCTTGCGGAGCCCGCCGGATGTGAAGCGCTGGTTGCCGAGGCCGAAGAGCGGCTCGGGCATCTCGACGCGCTGGTGCTCAACGCCGGGGTCGCCCTGCCGCAGGGACTTTTGACCGAGCTTGCGGTCGCGGACTGGGATCGGCTTTTCGACGTCAATGTCCGCTCGGCGTTTCTCTGCTGCCGCGCCGCGCTGCCCGGCATGATCCGCCGCCAAAGCGGCAGCATCGTCACCCTGTCCTCGATGTGGGGGCAGACCGGCGGCTCCTGCGAGGCGGCCTATTCCGCGAGCAAGGCGGCGATCATCGGCCTGACCCGCGCGCTCGCAAAGGAGGTGGGCCCCTCCGGCATCCGGGTCAACTGCGTCGCGCCCGGTGTCATCGCAACCGAGATGAACCAAAGCCTCACCGAGGCGGATTTCGCGTCGCTGCAAGAGGAAACCCCGCTCGGAGCAATCGGCACCCCCGAGCAGGTGGCCGACGCCATCTGGTATCTCGCCGCCTCCGCGAGCTTTGTCACCGGGCAGGTTTTGGGGGTCAACGGCGGCATGGTGATCTGACCAAAAGCAAAGGGGCGGCATCAACCACCCCGATCCGATTTCTGTTTTGTTTTTTCCAGCAGATAATCTCGCGCCTGCTCCACCGTTTCAAACGGCTCCGAGGTTCCGCAAATGTAAATTGCGGCGTCGATCCATGCTTTTTTTGAGTAATCACGCGGATCAATCGTGCGCAATGCCCGATGCACCTCCCCGCGTCTTTCCGGCCGTGGCAAATTCGAGAGAAAATCGCAGCCGGCCAGCCGGGTCAGTTCATCAAGAAGATCGGTTCTGGTTTTATTGCCGGAAAACTGATTGGAAGCCTTCAAGTGGATGTCACCGCCTTTTGTCAAGTCACCATTGTCATGGGTTCGATTCGTTACAAAAAGTAGACAAATTGTGTCAGCAAATTTTCCCCTTTTTTCGACCAAAAACGAGCAGAAATTACTCTGCTTCCATTTTACAACGACCGATCCAATTTGTCTACATAAAATAACAATTTTCTTTCTACTCTTGTGCTGGCGCCTCCTTAACCCACCGAAGAAACGTCTGATAGGAAATGCCCAGCTGTGCCGCGGCCTTACGGGATGAGGTTTCTCCCCGCTCCCAGTCCCGCTTTAGCGCCTCAAATCGCTCGGGACGAGAAATCCTGGGTCTTCCAAATCGGATTCCCCGCGCCCGCGCCGCCTCAATCCCCTCCGCCTGACGCTGCCGGATAAATTCCCGCTCGGTCTGTGCGACGTAGCTCAAAAGCTGCAACACAATATCGGAGATCAGCACTCCGGTCAAATCCCGTCCCTGCCGGGTATCGAGCAGCGGCATGTCCAGCACAACGATGTCCGCCTGCTTATGCTTGGTGATCATGCGCCACTGCTCCAAAATTTCATCATAGTTTCTTCCAAGCCGGTCGATGCTCTTGATTATAAGGGTATCGCCCGGCTTGAGCTTTTTTAAAAGCCGCTGGTATTTGGGACGCTCGAAATCCTTTCCCGATTGTTTTTCTATTACAATCTGATTTTGTGCAAGCCCGTACCGCTGCATCGCGATGAGCTGACGCTCCTCATTCTGCTCCTTGGTAGAAACTCTCACATACCCATAGCACTGCTGCCCCATATTCTTTCCTCCTTTAAAACGGAAAATAGTTCCTCCATTTTAATAAAAAACAGGAGTTTTGTGTCGCATTTGGTCGAAAGTAATTTATGGTAATAAATTTACCAATATATTCCTGAGTATGCGACGAGCGAGAAATCAGCATTGCAATACGCCCCGATTGCTCCGGCAGAGCCTACCGGAAGCAATCGGGGCGCTCTTTTATTCCGATTTTTCTTCCCGCTGCTTCATCCGTCCGGTGAGCCGCTCAAGATTTTCCACCGTGACCCGGTCGATAAAATGCTCGATCCGTTCAACCTGCGTCAGCTCGCTCTCGGTGCCATTGAGGGCGCAGAGAAACTCCTGCAGCACCGCATGGCGGTACAGCAGATATTCCCCCGCCGCCAAGCCCTTTTGGGTTGCCGTAATCCGACCGTAGCGTTCAAACGAGAGATATCCGTCGTCCTTGAGCAGCGAGAGCATCTTCGAGGCCGAGGATGGCTTGACATGCAGTCGGTCGGCAAGCTCGTTGACCCGTACCGGCTCTTGGCGGCGCAGCATCCGGCAGATCATCTCAAGATAATCCTCCTGCGCCGCGGTCAGGTTCCCCACGTGGTCAAAGCGTTGATATCCCTTTAGCGTATAAAATCCCGCGTCTTGCTCCATCCGGGCAGTCACTCCAATTTCGCGCGGGTGTGTCACCCGTTTTTCTTTGATGCAATATACTGGCATCAGGAGAAAGTTTCCTTATCCTAATTGTACGACGACGAGGTGCACTTTTATGAACCAATGCCATTCGCTCAGAGAAATCAAGCCCGGACAGACCGCACGGGTGCGCGAGCTGCTCTCAACCGGCTCAATCCGCAGACGGCTGCTCGACATCGGGCTTGTGGAAAATACGGAAATCGAATGTCTCGGAACAAGCCCCTGCGGCGATCCCTCGGCCTTCCTGATCCGGGGCGCGGTCATCGCCATCCGCTCGGAGGACTGCGGCAATATCCTGATCTGTTCCTGATTCGCACGAAAGGGGGATCTTATGGGGTTGACAAACAGCTCGATGGGCATCCGGGCGGTGGATTCCGGCCTGCAAATCAAGCGGCAGATGCCAAACGATCGGGTCATCGCCATTGCGGGGAATCCCAACGTGGGAAAAAGCACCGTCTTTAACAATCTCACCGGCCTCAACCAGCATACCGGAAACTGGCCCGGCAAAACGGTGACCAACGCGCAGGGCTACTGCGCCACCACCAGCTATTCCTATGTTTTGGTGGATATTCCCGGCACCTACTCGCTGATGGCGCATTCGGCGGAGGAGGAGGTCGCCCGCAACTTTATCTGCTTTGGGGAGCCGGACGCGGTGGTTGTCGTCTGCGACGCCACCTGTCTCGAGCGCAACCTGAATCTGGTGCTGCAAACGATGGAGATCACTCCCAACGTTGTT
>CAZVAV010000153.1:0-5586 GCA_964625135.1 uncultured Oscillospiraceae bacterium
GCTTCTCACGGCTGCCGCAGAAAATTTTGCGGCAGCCTGCTGTTTTTACAAAAAACATACCCTCGCCCCGCTTATACTGACGGGTGGAAAAGGAAATGCGATATGGCTGATCTCTTTGACCTATTCAAGCAAATTGCCAGCGACCGCGCCCCGGCCGTGACCGGGTCGGTCGAGTGGATTGTCGCGGGGTTGGGAAACCCCGGAACCAAATATGAAAATACCCGGCACAACGTCGGCTTTATCGCCCTCGACCGGATGGCGGAGCGGCAGGGCTTTCGGATTGACCGGCTCCGCTTTCAGGGGCTGACCGGAGAGGCGATGATCGCCGGGCACCGGGTACTTTTCCTCAAGCCCACCACCTTTATGAACCTGTCGGGACAATCGGTGGTCGAGGCGATGAACTTTTATAAAATCCCGATCGAGCGGGTCATCGTCATCCACGATGATGTTTCCCTTGCGCCGGGGCGGCTTCGCATCCGCCAAAAGGGGTCGGACGGCGGACACAACGGACTGAAAAATATTATTTATTTAACCGGCAAAAATACCTTTTCCCGGATTAAGCTCGGGGTGGGGGAAAAGCCGCATCCCGATTACGACATGGCCGATTGGGTGCTCGGGGTTCCGAACGCCGACGACCGAAAGCGCATCGAGGACGCCATCGACAAATGCGGCGAGATCGTTTCGCTGCTGGTCGCCGAACGGCTCAACGATGCAATGAACAGGTATAACGGAGCATGAAACTAGGCGGAATTTTAGCACAGATCCCACAATTTAACGAGCTGCTCAGGGGGGTGTCTCAGGGACAGTCCCCCTATGGCTGTGTCGGCCTTTCGCAGATTCACAAGGCGCATTTTGCGGCGGGGCTGCACCAGAGCCTCGGCGGCCCCACCGTGCTCGTGGCTCCCGACGATCCGTCGGCAACCCGGCTCTGCGAGGACATCGCCGCGCTGCTGCCCGAGCGGCAGGTGCTGCTTTTCCCCTCAAAGGAAATTATGCTGCATTCCACCGAGGCGGCGAGCGGCGACTATGAATTCTCCCGAATCGGCTGTCTCGAGGCGCTGCACCACACCAAGGCCTTTGTCGTCGCCTCCTGCGAGGCGGCGATGCAGGATACCATCAGCCCCAAGGCGCTCGAGCAGCGCAGTGCGCTGTTAAAGGGCAGCTTCTCCGGCGGACCGGAGGGGCTGATCTCGCTGCTGGCGATCGCGGGCTACACCCGCTGCGAGCAGGTCGAGGGAACCTGCACCTTCGCCTGCCGGGGCGGCATCGTCGACTTCTTCTCCCCCGCCGCGCCCGAGCCGGTGCGGGTGGAGTTCTGGGGGGACGAGATCGACTCGATCACCTACTTTTCCCCCGACACGCAGCGCCGCGGCGATTTCGCCGACGAGGTGATGATTCCCCCCGCCCGTGAAGCGCTCCCCCCCGAGGAGGGGCTCGCCCCCTTCTGCCGCACCCTGCTTGGCTCGCTCTCGATGAAGAGCCCGGCACGAGCCGCGCTCGCCCGGCTTGCCGACGACGCCGACGCGGGGCTGACGCCTGGCTCGCTCGACCGGCTGCTGCCGGTGCTCTACGGGCGACCCTATACGCTGCTCGACCACCTGTCCGAGAACGGGCTGCTGCTGCTCTGCGATCCGGCTGCCTGCCGGGAAAGCCTTACTGCCGCCGGAACCCTCTTCGCGGAGGAGATGACCGAGCTACTTGAGGCAGGCATCGCCTTTCCGGGCTGCGACCGCTGGGTCGCCTCGTTCGACGACCTGCTCTGCGCGCTGCCCGACCGGCGCAGCGCGGTGCTCGATACCTTTGCCCGCAGCATCCCCGACCTCCGCCTGCGGGGCCTCGTCAACGTGCAGGCGCTCGCCCTTGCCCCGTGGGGCGGCGAGCTGGCCTCGCTGCTCGAGGATGTGCGACCCTACCTGCATCAGGGAACCTCGGTCACGGTGCTTTTGCCGACCAGACGGGGCTGCGACGCGCTGGTGCATGACCTCGAGGCCGAGGGAATTCCCGCCGCCTATGCCGAGCTCCCGACCTTTACACCGGGGGTGCAGGTCACCGACCTGACCCTCTCGGCCGGCTTTGAATATCCGGCTGCAAAGGCGGCGATCATCGGGCACGCACGCGCCGCCGCCCCGGCTCGCAAGCTCAAAAAACGCCGCGCCACCGATGCGATCCGTTCCCTCTCGGATTTAACCCGTGGGGATTACGTGGTTCACGCGGCGCACGGCATCGGCGTGTTCGAGGGAATTGTCAAGCGCGAGGTTCTGGGAATTGCGAAGGACTATATTAAAATTCACTACCACGGCACTGACACCCTCTTTGTGCCGGTGACCCAGCTCGATCTGGTGAGCAAATATATCGGCAAATCGGAGGACGGGGTGGTGCGGCTTTCTCGCCTCGGCTCCACCGAGTGGCAGAAGACCCGTTCGCGGGTGCGCGCCGCCGTCGCCGACATGGCGCAGGAGCTGACCATCCTCTACAAAAAACGGCTGACCGCCGTGGGCTTCTCCTTTTCGCAGGATACCGACTGGCAGCACGACTTCGAGCTGCGCTTTCCCTACGAGGAGACCGACGACCAGCTGCGCTGCATCGCCGAGATCAAGTCGGACATGGAGTCCTCCCGACCGATGGATCGCCTGCTCTGCGGTGACGTCGGCTTCGGTAAAACCGAGGTCGCGCTGCGCGCCGCCTTTAAGTGCGTCAACGATTCCAAGCAGTGCGCCGTGCTGGTGCCCACCACCATTTTGGCGTGGCAGCATTTTCAGACCTTCACCCGCCGGCTGGAGGGGTTCCCGATCAAGGTCGAGCTGCTCTCCCGCTTTCGCACCCCCAAGCAGCAGGCCGAGGTCATCCGCGAGCTGGCGCGCGGCGAGGTCGACATCATCATCGGCACCCACCGGCTGCTCCAGAAGGATGTGCAATACAAGGATCTCGGGCTCTGCGTCATCGACGAGGAGCAGCGGTTCGGCGTCGCCCACAAGGAGCGCTTTAAGGAGCTGCGCGAATCGGTCGATGTCCTCACCCTTTCGGCCACCCCGATTCCCCGCACCCTCTCGATGGCGATGAGCGGCATCCGCGATATGTCGATCATCGAGGAAGCGCCGCAGGATCGCCATCCGGTGCAGACCTACGTCATTGAGCACGACTGGGGCATCCTCGCCGAGGCCGTCCGCCGGGAGCTGCGGCGCGGCGGGCAGGCGTTCTATCTGCACAACCGGGTCGATTCGATCGACGCCTGCGCGGGGCGGCTGCGGGAGCTGCTGCCCGACGCGCGGATTGCCGTCGCCCACGGCAAGATGGGCGAGGAGCAGCTCTCTAAAATCTGGCAGGGACTGGTTGACCGGGAGATTGACGTTCTGGTCTGCACCACCATCATCGAGACCGGCGTGGACGTTCCCAACTGCAATACGCTGATCATCGAGGACGCCGACAGAATGGGGCTTTCCCAGCTCTACCAGCTGCGCGGGCGGGTCGGCCGCTCGACGCGGCGGGCGTTTGCCTACCTTACCTTCCGCCCGATGAAGGCGCTGACCGAGATCGCCTCGAAGCGGCTCAACGCGATTAAGGAGTTTACCAGCTTCGGCTCGGGCTTTCGCATCGCGATGCGGGATATGGAGATTCGTGGCGCGGGCAGCGTGCTCGGCGCGCAGCAGCACGGGCATATGGAGGCGGTCGGATACGAGATGTATCTGCGGCTTCTCTCCGAGGCGGTCGCCGAGTCAAAGGGCGAGCCAATCCAGCGCAGCGCCGAGTGTCAGGTTGACATTCAGGTTGCCGCCCACATTCCGGAGGATTATATCGACAGCCTTGCACTGCGGCTGGATATCTATAAAAAGATCGCCGCCGTGCAGAACGAAGCCGATTCCTCCGACCTGCTCGACGAGCTGATCGACCGCTTTGGCGAGCCCCCGGCCGCTGTGGGCGGCTTGATCGACGTGGCGCTGGTGCGAAACCGCGCCGCCGCATTGGGCATCCGCGAGATCAACCAGCGAAACGAGCAGCTGCTCTTCTGCTTTGAGCACATCGATCCCACCATGGCGGTAGCGGTGGCCTCCGCCCTCAAGGGTCGAGTGCTGGTCAACGCGGGGGCAAAGCCCTATATTTCGGTGCGGCTCGGTAAAAACGACGAGCCGATTGACCTGATTCGTGAGACGCTCGACGCGGCAGAGGGAATTTGAGAGGTTTGGTTCAAAAAGGGACGGAGCTTATGCCAGTAAGCATTTTTATGCATATCGGCATGGCTCCGTCCCTTCTATTGTCGTAAAATCCGATATCACCAAACAGGTGATACAAGGCATAGCGTTTGGGTCAACCCTTTTCAAAGGGTTGCGGTTTCCAAAGGCAGCGCCTTTGGTCGTTTTCCGCAGAAAACGAAAGGGCTTTGCGCAAAGGCGGGGAATGGGTGAGACAATCGTCCTGTGGACGATTGTCGAGGGAAAACCCCAAGATGGGTTTTCCCTTTTGTGTTGTATCTGCAAAAGTTAATCAGCAATGTATTCGGCAATATCCTCCAGTTTGCAATTTAAAATAGAACACAGCTTATTCAAAGTTTTGGTTTCCATGTTTTCGTTGGCTCTAAGTCGTCTAATGGTTTTACTATCAATCCCACATTTCTCTCTAAGCTGGTATGTGGATACTCCCTTTTTGTTCATGACAATCCAGAGCTTATCAAAGGTTATCATCAATTACACCCCCATCTTGACATCTATTATTATGGGGGTTATAATCATATTCTATTAAGGGGATATAACCCCCATTATAGATGAAGGTGATGCTATGAAAACTGACAACAGGTATGCCATGCAGTTCGCCATCCTAAGCCAAAATCTTCACCGTCTACGCAAATCACGAAACTGGTCAATTGATCAACTTTCTGAGCGTAGTAAAATCGCATCTGAAATTTTACTAGAGATCGAGGCTGGAAATGATTTTGACATGAATCATCTGTTCACCTTGTGTGTGCTCTATCAAATCCCTGTACATCAGATCTTTGACCCATTGAAAAAGGCATAACGCGGACACAGAAAAAGGATCGGCAAAGCCGATCCTTTTTCTGTGATTGTCGATATCCTATTTTTGTTTCGCAATAGGCATAAAGCCACAAAAACGCCAGGGAACCCCTTCGTAGGGTTCCCTGCGTCGTCATGCTCCCCCGGAGCATGACGACTACCCTCCTGACGGGTGATACGATAAAGTATTCTGTTTTCTGCGGAAAACAGCCAAAGGCGCTGCCTTTGGAATCCGCAAGCCTTTGAAAAGGCTTGATCTAAACTTCATCAAAGCCACATGGCCTTGCTTCGCTTCAGTCCACCGCGTCTGTTTCCGGCTCCTCTTCGTCGTCCTCCAAGCCCGGCTCGGATTCCGGCTCCGGCTCGCTTTCAGCCTCCGAGGCCGAGACGATCGTCTCCTCCGACGAAATCGGGAGCGCGGGCTGCTCGACCGTGGTCAGATCCTTCATCTGGCCGATGACCACCTCAAGCGCCTTTTTGAGCTGTGGGTCACTGTTCTCGTCAAGATTCTCGAATTCCTTCTCAAGCTCGGCGGGCATCTTGACCTCGTAATCCGCCTTGACGCCGATTCCCTCAAAGTTCG